>DASCML010000181.1:0-3109 GCA_036010925.1 Dehalococcoidia bacterium
ATTGCGGCGGCTCAACTGGCGCTGCTTATCGATATAGATCGATGTATCGGATGCCACGCTTGTTCGATTGTCTGCCAGCAGGAACACGGCGATCCGAGACCGGTTCAAAGACTGAAAGTCCCCACGGTCGGGTCGGGTCACCATGATATTCCGGCCGGTGTCTACCCGAACGTCTGGATGTACTTCCAACCTCGGATGTGCCAGCACTGCGTCAACCCGCCGTGCATCGAGTCATGCCCTTTCGATGCCGTCGAAAAGAGGGGCAACGGGATCGTGGTGATCGTTGACGATAACTGCACCGGCTGCGAGCTGTGCCTGCCGGCCTGTCCCTATGGCGTGATTGCGATGGACACCGAGACCCGGATCGTGTCGATCTGCGACCTTTGCTCGTCCCGACTCGAGGTGGGGCTGCAGCCGGCCTGCGCGGATGCGTGTCCGGCCGGTGCAATCTTCTTTGGAGATACCGAGAACGTCGAGTCAGACATCAACATACAGAAACAGAAACTGTCAAAGAGCAGCTTTGCTCTGAGTGGCGGGGGACGACACGATGACCGGCCGTCGGTGCGCTACCAATCACACCGGCCGCCACACGAAGAAGACAGGACGATTGTCAAGGTCGACTGGTAATTCTGGTCCCTTCTTCCGGGGAACGAAAGAGAGGCCGGCGAACTCGCCGGCCTCTTAAGGACAGGTGACTTAATCGGACTCTGCTAGTGGGCGAGTGATCGTTGGGGGATTGTTGACTATCTGTCGCCCCGTCAATTTGCTCCGAGGAACCAGTCCATGATGCGCGGGTTCTCATCCTGGGGGTAAGTGTGGGACAGGTCCTCTATCTCCCGGTAAGTGATGTCCGCACCCGCATTCTCAAGAACTGTACTGGCGGTCCTTGCGCGATCTACGGGGAACATCCAGTCGAGTGCGCCATGGATCAGGTAGATCGGCAGGCCTTTGAGCCGTCTTCCCTTCCTGTTTTGGAGAAGAACCGAGTGGAATCCGGTCGAACTCGGTGCGAGATGGGTGAACGGTGAATCGTCTCGCAGACCGGAGATGAGGCCAAAAGTTCCCCCATCGCTCATGCCGGTGAGCAGCAGCTTCGACGGGTCGATGTTCCATTGCTCTCGGGCGTCAGATACCAACTCATGGATTCGTAGACTGTCCACGTCTGGGCCCCCGAGGGCCCAGGTCCTCTCGACAGATGTGGGACTGAGAAGGATGACCCCGCGGCTGCGAGCGGTGCGGAGCCAGGTCCAAAGGAAGTCGGCCCCGTGTCCGGACCCGCCGTGGAGGGTAACGACAAGGGGGTGGGCCTTATCCGGTTCGTAGTACTCGGGGACGTATACGGAGTAGCCCCCCCTGTTCTCGCGGGCATTGTCGATGTGGGTGATCCCCACCTCATCTCGTTTGGGATCCGAATTCGACAGCCGGGCTAGGAGCGACTCGTCGGTACGCCGGTCATCGTCGATGAAGAACCGACTGATGGGGGGCAGGTGGTTTGCCAGTGGATACAGCGCCTCCATCGCCCTTGTGTTATTTCGCATCGCCCGGAACGCATTGAGGAGGCCGTTCGGATCGGCCGCGGCCTCGGCAAGACCGTCGAATGCCAGGCAGACGTACTTCGCCGCGGAGTCCAGTCGGTCTCTGAGAGAGTGGAGGTCTTCGGGCCAGGCGGCGCTGTAGAGGCCGTCGCGTGCCTCCCGCACGGGCGCCACGACGTCCTTCACCGACTCGACGAGACGGGGCAGATTCGGCGGATGCAGGTAGCGAGTGACCAGGCCAAGTGTCTCGAGGGCCTTGAGCAACGGTGGGACGAGTGCGGCGATCGCGTCACGCCGCGCTTCGGGCTCTCCGGTCATTGACCCACTATCGGGAAAGGAGGTTCGGTCTTCAACGTCGGTGGCTATCCTCCCTCGGCCGCCTTTGTCTGGGACGTGAGGACTTGCCTCTCGCCACCGGATGGGTCATCGTCGCGATCCGCCCTCAGCCAGAGGGCCAGAAGAGGAGCCGCCAGCACAGCCAGGACGAGGGCCGCTAACCGGTACGAGAAGGGCAGGCCCTGGTGGTCGCCGAGGGCTCCGAGAAACGGCTCCATGCCGGCGATTACAAGGCTAAACAGCAGCTGGTAGATCGACAGGATAGTGGCCCTGTTAGAGCTTGGGATCCTGCGGTTGAGATAATCGGAGATAAGCGGAAAACTCATCGCGAAAATTGCAGTTGAAACCGGGTAGAACACGAATGCCCCGAGCGAATCCCAGGCGCCGAGGCCAACGGCCGCCGTCATTACGACGAGCGGCATCAGAATCACCATCCGTGTGACTCCGAAGGTGGACGTAAAGCGGTAAGCCGTGAGCGAAGCCGCGATGGCCAGAAGTTGGCCCGGGATGAGGAACCAGCCGAAGTTACTTACGCTGACCTCGTGGCTGAGGAGGAACGGCTGAGCGAGGATCTGCATGCTCACGCCCACGCCGAACACAACGGCCATGAGGAGAAGCATCGTTCGCACTGCCGCCCGGCCGAAGGCTACTTTGAACGCCTGGACGGTACCCGCGACATATCCCAACTGCTCGTCGTCCTCGTCAGCATGCGGTGGCTCCCGAAAAGTGAGACTGACCAGGCCGGAAACGGCCATCAGACCCGCGCTCAGCACGATCGGGAACCAGAGATTCGTGGCGGCAGCCAGAGGTGCTCCGATGAGGAGCCCCAGTACGGTGCCTCCCGACTGGACCGCTCGCGCGCGACCCCAGAGCTTCTGGTAGTCCTCCTCTCTGCCCGCGGCCTTGAGTGAGTCGTAGAAGAATGCCGCGTCGGCGCCGGAGAAGAGTGTCATGGCCGAAGCCCAGACGAGGTAGGAGCCGAGGAGGAGGGGGAATGTCCCAGCCAAGCCGAAGATGAGCAGGGCCAAGGCGTAGACGAAGGAACCCCACGTGAGGGAGATCTTGCGCCCCCAGCGGTCGGCGATGGCCCCGGTGGGCACCTCCATCAGGATCAGCCAAATCCAGAATGGCGCGTCGAGCGCTGTTACCTGCGTGAGGGAAAGTCCCCGCTCCTCAATGAGGGATACCACCCAGATCGGCATCCAGAGCTGGAAACTTGCGAAGAATCGGAAGACGTA
>DASCML010000182.1:0-5531 GCA_036010925.1 Dehalococcoidia bacterium
CGTAGAACTCGTCGCAACCGACGATATTCGATAGGAGGTAGGAATAGGCGCCCGCCACGGCATAGCTGCACGTCCGCTGGATGCCCAGCTCGAAATCGTGCGCGGTGAGCGGTTCACCGTCAGACCAGACCAGGCCTTCTTTGAGCTTGATCGTATAGGTCAGCAAATCATCGGAAATAACTGGAAAATCCACTGCCATCTCGGGCACCGGCATGCTGTCAACGTCAAGCTGGTAGAGGCCTCTGAAGACTTGCTTCTCATGCATCAGGTCCTGGGAAAACGCAGAGAAATGGGGGTCGAATGACGAGAACTCCAGCGCGTGCACGACGATCTCACCGCCGAAACGGCCGCTGGAGCCATCATCACCGTCATCATCGCCGCAGGCGACGGCGACCACGAGGATGGAAAAAACTGTCAGAAGACTGCTAAACAGCCTCCTTTTCTTGTTACTCATGGGAGCGGGTTCTCCTCCTGCCTGCCACCGAGCACCGCCCATCTTGCGAATCCCCTTATGCGCTCGTAACAAATAGCTGCGCTCGGCCGGGGACTATAGACGCCAGTAAAGGCACCTGATGGTTATCACAGTCGGCAGAAAGGTGGGTGAACTGTAGGCCCGGTTGACCTAGGTATCGGAGCGCCGTTCCGCGCAGCAAGAGCAACGGCCGAAGAGCTCCACACTGTGGCTCTCAAGCTCGAAACCGGCGCGGGTCGCACTTGCAGAGATCCCTTCATCAAGTTCGTGGTCGGAAAATTCGGTCACTCTTCCGCAATTCCGACATGTCAGGTGATGATGGTGACCGCCGTTGGACAGCTGATAGAGCACACGGCCGTCTTCGAGCGGGAGACGGCAGATAGCACCGCTCTCCTGGAGCAGCTTCACAGTCCGGAAAACGGTCGCACGCCCCACCGAGGGAAGTTCAGCGCAAATATCTTCGACCGTGAAGGAGCTGGAAACAGATGCGACTGTTTCAATCACAGCCCGCCTCGGGGCCGTGAGCCGGAAGCTGGTGTCTGAAAGTACGGTGCCGGCAAGGTCGGTCGAGTCCACAAGGAAATGCTATTACATGTGAATTGTCTGGTCCGGTTCGTCGGCTACCACTCCCTGGGCGTAAAGGTTCACGATTTCACGTTCGCTCAGTTGAAGAAGCTCCTCGAGCACATAGCGATTATGCTGGCCGAAACCAGGTGCTGGGAAGCGAACGTGGCCCGGTGTCCTAGGCAGGCTCCAAGGAGGTGCCTCAACCTCCCACGTCCCGGCGTCCGGATGAGTGTGCTCGACCCATGCCCGCCGGTAGCGGAGCTGGGGATCCGCCATCAACTCGGGGATGGTCAGAACAGCGCCGGCCGGGACCCCGGCCCTTTGCAGGTGGTACATCGCCTCGTAATGGCCGCGCTCCAGAGTCCACGCTTCTATATAGGGGGAGAGCGCGTCCTCGTTAGTTTTCCGGGCCGTGGGAGTCGCGAATCGCGCATCGTCAATGAGCTCAGGCGCCTCAATAACCTTGCACAGGGCAGCAAATTGCCCGTCTGTCTCGCAGACAATCGTGATCCAGGCATCAGCCCCCGCGCTTCGGTAACAGCCATGGGGAGCGTGGGAAGGATGGGCGTTCCCGGCCAGCTCCCTCAGTTCTTCGTTGAGCGAGTAGTCGACCAGGTACTCGCCGACGAAGGACATCAGCACTTCGCGTTGGGCGAGCTCTACATACGAACCCTCTCCTGTCCGCGTGCGCTTCCTGAGGGCAAGGGCCACAGCGGCGACAAGCGCAATCCCGGCCACGGGGTCCCCGTAACTAATACCGGTCTTGGTCGGCTCCCCTCCCGGGTAGCCGGAAACCGAGACAAGCCCGGATAGCTGCTCTACGTTCGACCCGAACGACACGAAGTCCTTCTCAGGCCCGGTCTTTCCGTGGCCGGGCATTGACACGTAAATGATCTCGGGGTTCGCCTTTCGGAGGTCCTCAAACATTAGCCGAAGGTTGCCCATGACTTCGGACCGGAAGTTCTCGATGATCACGTCGCTTTTCCCTGCCAGCTTAAGAAGCAAATCCCGCCCAACGTCGCCGGACAGGTCGAGAGCGAACCCGTACTTACTCCTGTTGTTGTGGTTGAAGTAGGCAGCCTGGTTGAACCAGCGAGTCTCCGAGCGCGGAATGCGGCCCAGCGACCGCAGCAGGTCCCACTGCCTCGGAGACTCGACCTTGATCACCTCGGCGCCGTAGTCACCCAGGAGACGAGTCCCGAAAGGACCTGCCCAGACGGCGGTGAGGTCGATAACGCGCACACCATCCAACGGCATCTTCACGGCGCGACCCCCAGGCTGCGAACGAGGCTGGGGGGTCCCTCCCAGACACCACCTCCCTCAAGCACCACACGCATGGACGCCCTCGCGCTTTCAACGGTTCCCGGAGCCGTATCACCGGACCGCGGGAATCCAACGCGCATCGGTACCGAGACCCGGGTCCCCGGTGAAAACTCAGCGGCTGCAGCGATCTCGACCTCCTCGATTCGCCGCCCAACAGCCACGGCGATCGCCTGGAGAACTGCCAGGTCCACGACTGCGCGCATCGCAGCAAGTGCCTGCTGCGACGAGGCCGGTGCTGCCGGCTCAAGCTCGGCGGGGCCCGGAAGCTCACGGTCGACGTCGCGACGAAGTTCCTTCGCGATCATCGCTCGGGCCCGCAGGGCGATCTCACCGATCACTTGGTGCAGAATGGCTGGGTCATTACAGGCCTCGAAGAACGCAATTGCAGCCGCAGCGTCTTGACTTGAGGTCATGGGCTCGGCTCCTCTGTGATCGCTTCCAATAGCGAAGGCTCCAACCCGGACCCTTCGAGCACAGGTATGGTGTGCTCGCCAAGTAATGGGGCCCGACCGGCTTCCCACCCGGAAGGGCCGATCCACCATGGTGGTCCGGCGTAGATGGCCGGCCCCGCCTGCGGATGGTCAACCCGCTGGAGCGAGCCGCGAGCGGCCAACTGAGGGCTTTCCACGAGATCCCTCATGTCGTGCACAAATGCGATGGGAGCCCGTTCGCGGCCGGCTTGCTCATAGATCTCCCGCTTCTTCACACCCTCAGCCCAGCCGTATAGCTCGGCCATGAGTTCATCGTTGTTGGCCATTCGATCAGCGGCCGTCTCAAATCGTGAGTCCTCAAGAAGGTCGGTCCTGCCAATGGCGCGGCAGAACGGCGGCCAGTTACGTGCCATGACATGAACACCCACCTGACCGTCGATACACGGATAGATGGCTATCGCCGCCGACATTTGATTGCCACGACGCCCCGGCATCCAGAGGCCCATATACGCAAAAAACGGAATACCTCCTTCGAGGATCGGGGCCATGCATTGCATTTGCGAAATATCCACGTGATCACCTTCGCCATCGCGCTCTGCGGCAAGCAACGCGAGCATTCCCGCTGAAAAAGCGTTGAGACCTCCCTGGTAGTCCGCCTGGTACCCGCCGTTTTTTAAGGGTCCGCCATCATCGGTGCCCGTGATATACATGTGCCCGCCCATCGCGAACGCGGTGAGGTTATTGAACCGGAAGTCCGAATAAGGACCATCCTGTCCGTAGGCCGTGATCGAAATAAGAACTACTCGCGGGTTGACCGCCCTCAAGACGTCGTAGCTAAGTCCCATTGCGCGAAGGTCGGCAGGTCGGAAGTTTTCGATGACGATATCACTCTCCCGAACGAGGTGAAGGACCGCCTCGCGGCCATCCGAGGTTCCCAGGTCTAACACGACGGACTTCTTGCCTGTGTTTAGATAGAGGTACAGTGCGCTCGTTTCAGGGTTCGGTTCGTTGCCGGCAAAGGGGCCGTGCGCCCGGGAAATATCGCCGTCGGGCGGCTCAACTTTGACCACGTTAGCGCCATAGCCGGCAAACAGCTTTCCGCAGTAGGGCGCCGACACAAACGTGCCGACCTCAAGGACACGGACGCCGTCGAGCGCGAAGACCATCTAATTATCGAAGCCCGAGCAAGGCATGAGCGACAGCGGCCCAGACCGGGCCGATGCCGCTCATGCCTTGCTCGGCAGCTCCACGGCGGCCGTCGCTCTCACGCTCGGCTCCCCGCTGTCGTTGATCATCGCAAGCTCCAGCTCGACCACGTTCTTCCCGTCTTCCTGCCGCTTGTCGACGATCTTGCCGGTCAGAATCAACGGCTTCTGCTGAATATCGGGCCTGCGGAAAGCGAGCCGAAGGCTCTTGACGCTACCCTCAAGCCCCGCCCAATCGCTCAGGTACTGAGTGAACCATGAAAGCTTGAGGAGCCCCGGGACGAGAGCACCGCCCACTCCCATCCGCTTTCCGGCTTCAGCGTCAGAGAATGCAGAATTTCGCAGGTTATCGTGCCCGAAGAAATCCATTGCCAGGTCTTCGGTCGGGTGCCGCTCCTCAGTGGGAAGCTCGTCTTCAAGTTCGAAGTCTTCAAAATAGATCTGACTCACTGTCCCCTCCCCTCTGCACCTTTTGGATCGAACTGCGTGCCAGTGACCAACATTGCTGCAACGTGGTTGCCATCGGTGTCGTAATAGTCGGTCGAGCTGGTGACAAGAACGCTATGCCCGTACCGGCCTCCCAGACGCTCGCGAATATCCACGACCTGGTTGATTGCGGTGAGGGTCTCACCGATACGGAACGGTCTTGTGAACCTCCACTCCTGGTTTGTCATGATTCCGGAAGGGAGGACCCTCACACCAAAGCCGGCCCTCGGGCCGCCTCCCAGCATGGCGATGATGTAGGGGGGGTGCAATGCCGGTTCCCTCGGCCCACCTGGGGTCCTCATCCCCGAGCACTCTGCGCAGTCGCTGGGCGTGCTCTTCGTCGACGGTAACGGTGGTGGGTTCGCCCTCCTTCCCTATCTGGGCTCGGTGTTCGTCAGTGATGAGACTTTGAATTTCGCTCAATGGGCCCCTCCGGTTCCAAGAAGAATAGCACGCAATCCTCGTCGTCTTTGCGTCCGGGCCACGAGGGTTCGACGCCGCCACAATCACGCCCTGTTCACGATTTTGCTCGGGCTCCTGCGGCCAGGATGGCTGACCCACATGGGAACCTCGCTTAGACCATGACATTGACTTCAACTCGGAAGCGTTGATACGTTCCAGCCGAGGGGAGCCCCTTTGGACGGGGGCACCGCTAGCGTGCACGCACGCTGGCCCTGGGTATCACTGGCGGGAAGACAGGGCGTCCAGGTTCGCCTGAGCAGGGCGGTTTCTGGGTACCATTAACCGGACGGGTCACGGCATGAGGTGCCACGTGATTGCTCGGGGAGCCAACTCGGGAATGAAACTGCCGCGGAGCTGGCTACCCCCGGCTCTTGGCTTCATTGGAATATCCGCCGCGCTCTTAGTCTGGGCGAGTCTCGATGTGCAGCTGGTGTCCGACGGAGCCACGCCCATCAGTTCCCCGGTGCCGAAGCTCTCCTCTGTCGCTTACATCCTGCATGAGCCACATTGAGTAAATGGGGTTGGCTGTGGCCATTCGTTCACGTCGATATAGCTTACTTATTCTTAGCTGAAATACTTTCTGCA
>DASCML010000183.1:0-5476 GCA_036010925.1 Dehalococcoidia bacterium
TGCTGGCCTGGCTCGGGGCCGAGGTCGTCAAGATCGAATCACCTCGGGGCGATCCGGGCCGACGTACGTTCGCTCGCACCAAGAACGACTCGCAGTACTTCCTCAATTACAACGCCAACAAACGTAGTGTGGTACTTGACTTGAAGCACCCCCGCGGACGCGAACTGCTCCTCGATCTCGTTCCCCGCTTCGACGCTTTTGTTGAAAACTTCGGTCCCGGTGTGATCGAATCTCTCGACATCGGATACGACGTCTTTTCCGAGCGGAACCCCGGGTTGATCTACGTTCGCCTCAAGGGCTACGGGCTGGATGGGCCTTACTCTCATTACAAGAGCTTCGACCCGCTGGCCCAGGCGGCTGCCGGAGCATTCTCTATCACCGGAGATGCCGAGGGGCCACCGGTCAAGCCAGGTCCGACCTATGCGGATACTGGTACCGGCATGCAGGGAGCCCTGGCAGTCGCCGCAGCCTGGGCGCAGAAACTCCAGACGGGAGACGGGGCCTTCATTGAGATCTCCATGCAGGAAGTCATGACGATGTTCATGCGTACCACTGGTGTCCTCCAATGGGCACGCGAACCCGTTAAGAGAAAGGGCCACCGAGGTGGTGCACCGACGGGCATGTATCCCTGCGCCCCTGGCGGAACCAATGACTACGTGCACCTACTCGTATCAAATACGCGGATGTGGGACCAGCTCTGCATCGCGATGGAACGTGACGACCTTCTGATAGATGAGCGATTCCGTTCGGGGAGGTCCCGCCAGGCCAACGCCGACCTGCTCGATGACGAAATATCCAAATGGACCAAGAAGCACACGAAGTTCGAGGCGATGAAGATTCTCTGCGAAGGAGGCGTGGCAGCCAGCGCGGTGTTCGACACCATGGAGGTCTTCAACGACCCCCACCTCGCCTCACGGGACTTCATCAAGCAGCTCGACCACCCCACCGAGGGACAGATCACGCTGATGGGATCGCCCATAAGAATGAGCGGCGTTGATGTTTCGATGACGCCGGCGCCTCTGCTCGGCGCCGATACGCGGGCGGTCCTCGGAGAGGAACTCGGCCTGCAAGGCCAAGAGGTCGAGCAGCTGTTCTCAACAGGCGTGAT
Organism: Dehalococcoidia bacterium; assembly: GCA_036010925.1. GTDB lineage: Bacteria > Chloroflexota > Dehalococcoidia > Tepidiformales > Tepidiformaceae > DASCML01. The sequence continues at coordinate 1,109 of DASCML010000183.1, forward strand.
TGCCCCCACCACCCGGAAACCAGGAGGAAAACAAGAATGACGGAAGACGAAACGCTACTCGGATCGCAGCTCCTAGCGCGCTGCCTGAAGCAGCAGGGCGTGGACTACCTGTTCGGAGTTGTCGGCTTCCCGGTAACGGCTTTCGCTTCCCACGCTCAGCGGGCGGGAATCCAGTACATCGGCATGCGTAATGAACAGGCAGCCTCGTACGCCGCCCAAGCCGCCGGGTATCTGACCGGCCGACCCCAGGGGTGCGCCGTCGTCTCCGGCCCCGGTGTGATCCATGCGATCGCCGGTCTTGCTAACGCCCAGAAGAACTGCTGGCCGATGATCCTCATCGGCGGGGCCTCGGCGATCTTTCAGAACGGCATGGGAGCCTTCCAAGAGGAGAACCAGGTCGACGCTGTGCGCCCTTTCACAAAATACGCACACGCGGTCGAGAGCCCCGACCGTATTCCGTATTATGTGGAGCAAGCGGTGCGCTACTCAATCCATGGTCGCCCCGGCGCTGTCTACCTCGATCTTCCCGACGATGTTCTCACCGCCGAGGTCGATCTTTCAAAGGTCGCGATGGCCACGACAGTGCCCGAATCCCAACGCCCCCTGGCGCCCGCAGAATCCGTCCGAGCATCGGTCGACGCCCTCAAGTCCGCCGCGAATCCGCTCGTCATCGTTGGGAAGGGCATGGCCTGGTCCCGCGCCGAGGAGGAGGTCCGCGAGTTCATCGAGCGGACCCAGCTTCCCTACCTAGCCACTCCAATGGGGAAGGGCGTCGTTCCCGACGACCATCCCCTGTCGGTCGCGTCCGCTCGCACTTATGCGCTTCAGAACGCCGATCTCGTCTTCCTCCTTGGTGCACGGTTGAATTGGATTCTTCACTTCGGCCTTCCGCCGCGATACAGGGAGGACCTCAGAGTCGTTCAGCTTGACCTGGTTCCTGAGGAGATCGGAACCAATATCTCCGCCGAGGTATCCCTGGTCGGAGACGGCAAGGCGATCGTCGGTCAGATCAACCGTCTCCTGGAAGAGGATCCCTGGCAGTACCCGGTCGAAACTACCTGGAGAACAGGACTCGCCGGTGGTGGCGCCGAGAACGAAGCCATCAACGCCCAGATGATGGCCGACGATACCGTCCCCATGAACTATCAGCGGGTGCTCAAGGACATTCGCGACACGCTCCCGAAGGACACGATCGTCGTCAGCGAAGGTGCAAACACAATGGACATCGGGCGCACGATCCTCCCCAATTTCGACGCTCGAACGCGGCTCGATGCAGGGACGTACGGGACCATGGGAGTTGGCCTGGGATTCGCGATCGCGGCTTCGGTGACCAATCCCGGCAAGCGGATCGTCGCAGTCGAGGGCGACGCGGCTTTCGGCTTTAGCGGCATGGAGTCGGAAACAATGTGCCGCTACAAGCTGCCAATTACGACCGTGGTCATCAACAACAATGGCATTGCCGGCGGAGTAGCCGAGTTTCGGCCGGACCGCCCACCTCCTCCCTACGCCCTTCTCCCGGGTGCTCGCTACGAGATGGTGATGCAGGCTTTCGGCGGACGCGGATTTTTCGTCGAGACACCAGACCAGCTGCTGCCGGCCCTGCAAGAAGCGAATGCCGGCGAAGGCCCGGCGCTCGTCCACGTGGTGATAAACCCGAAGGCACAACGAAAACCACAGAAGTTCGACTGGCACACGGGGGCCTGAACCCTGCGCTTCGGTGTTTGCATCCCCAACAACCATGGCATCGAGCACGTGCGAGACCTGGTCGGCGTCGCCAAGGAAGCCGAGGAGCTTGGCTACGACTCGGCATGGGTGAGCGATCATCTGTTCCACGCCTCGTACGTTGCTGAGAGGCTGGGGAGCCGGCCCTACCATGAAGCACTCACAGTCCTTGCCGCCGCTGCCGTCGCCACCGAGCGCATTCGTCTCGGGACGTCAGTCCTCGTACTGCCCTGGCATCATCCCGTCCGCCTAGCCAAGGCCATCGCCTCCCTCGACGACCTGTCGAACGGCCGGATCACGCTCGGAGTCGGGGTCGCCGCCGCCGCAGACGAATACGCCAATCTTGGCATCGAATTTGTCCGGCGGGGCGAAGTCGCTAACGAGATACTGGCCGCCTTCGAGCGGCTGTGGGCTGACGACGTGCCTACGTTTGAAGGGCGGACAATTCGATTCAGCGAACTGCGCTTCCAGCCGAAGCCACACCAGCAGCCGCGGCCTCCCATTCTCGTCGGCGGTGACAGCCCGGCCGCGTTTCGCCGAATCGCTGCCTTCGGCGATGGCTGGCACCCGCTCAGTCTGTCTGCGAACCAGGTTAGAGAGGGCATCGCCCGCATCTCGGCAGACTCCCATCGAAATCCCATCGAAGTCGCCGTCCGCCTCGTACTACAGTTTGAGGACGAACCGTCGGAGAGGCCGCTCGAAGGCAGACGAACGATGCGGGGAACTCCGGATGAAATGGTTCACATGGTGCGCGGTTACGAAGAGGCCGGGGCCACGGAGCTAGTAGTCGATGCCTCCAGTGGTGAACTCGCAACAGTTCGCGACAGGCACGAACGTTTCAGGAACGATGTCATCGTTCACTTAGGCTGACCATCAGGCCCGTGGTAAGCCAAGTCCCCGGGTGGCGATCACGTTTCTCTGGACTTCCGACGTCCCACCCCTGATGGTCGCCGGAACCATCCCCAAGTAGTGCCGCCCGAAAGATCCCTTCTCCGTTTCGAGGAGTGACCCCCGGAGGCCGAGAACCCGCATCGCAGTGTCCGCCAGGCGCTGCGAAAGCTCGGAGCTGAATAGCTTCGAGATCGAGGCTTCGTCGTTGGGCACCTGACCGCGGTTGTGGATGGAGATCACCCTGAGCGAGAACTGGTACATGACCTCGGTCTCGATATATCGCTCGGCCAATTCGTGACGGAGGGAAGGCGAATGAAGCTGTTCTCTAAGCACCGGGGCCTCTTCGATCATGTTGAGGAGCCTGCCGAGTGTTCGCCGAGCACCGACGGCACCGCCGATGTTTGAGCGCTCAAAGTCCAGCAGCGTCATACCCACATACCAGCCGCGGTTTTCTTCCCCGACGATGTTGCCGGCGGGCACGCGAACGCTATCGAAAAACACCTCGTTGAAGTAGTGGCGGCCGCCCATGTCGATCAGCGGACGAACCGAGATTCCCGGAGTCCTGATGTCGTCGATCAGCAGGAACGAAATACCACGGTGCTTGGGCGCATCCGGATCGGTACGTACGAGCGCAAAAAGGGAGTCCGCAGTGTGTGCGCCTGACGTCCAGATTTTCTGGCCGTCGAGGACGAAATCGTCCCCGTCCCGCGTTGCTTTGGTCTGAAGCCCGGCGAGGTCGGAGCCGGCGCCAGGCTCCGAGTAGCCCTGTGCCCAAGTCACGTCGCCGGCGAGAATCGGCGGCAGGTACTTCTCGCGCTGCGCATCCGACCCGTGGACAATCAGCGTTGGACCGAGCATCCCCACTCCCGAACCGCCAACCGCGGGAACGCCGGCTCTCGCCATCTCTTCATTGAGCACGAACTGCTCAATCGGAGTGAGACCACCGCCCCCATACTCACGGGGCCAGTGCGGAGCAACCCACCCGCGATCGAACAACGCAGCATGCCAGTCCCTCGCCGCCGCCTGGGCCACCGGGTCTGGCGACTTGCGGTCGAACTCCCACTGCCTCTCGCCAGGACCGCCTTCCTCTGCCTGTCGGCGATAGCGCTCCGGGAGTTGGGTTTCAATCAGTTCCCGCACACTTGACCTGAAACGAAGCTGCTCCGGTGTGTCTCGCCAGTCCAAGGGAATGGTCCGCCTTCGATCGGTCTCGGCCCACAACTGGGCTCAAACATTCTGCACGTTGGCCGCTGACGCTGGAAGCACCCGGTAAATGCTCGCCGCCGGGGAAATGGCAGCCCTGGTTCGTATAAGCTTGAGCGAGTGGGGTTAAACCATGAAAGGCCACAGGGGATTTGCACGATTCTGGAGCTGGCAGGTTCGCCGCGAACCAGGCCGCATAAAGAAGATCCGACAGGAGATCGTTTCCGGCGCTCGAGGTCGCGTATTGGAGGTAGGATTCGGAGTCGGATCCAATTGGGAGTATCTCCCGGCCGATGTTGATTACACGGGCATCGAGCCCGACGAGTACATGCTAGAGCGGGCAATCCAAAATGCTCACGCCGAAGGGCTCGAACTCGAGTTAGAAGCCCACGACGTCCAGTCCCTGCCGTACGAAGACGACTCTTTCGACACCGTAATAACGACTCTGATTTTCTGTTCTGTTCCGGATGCACATACTGGTCTCGCCGAGATTAATAGAGTACTGAAACCCGTAGGAGAGCTGAGATTCGCAGAGCACGTCCGCTCACAGAG
>DASCML010000184.1:0-4796 GCA_036010925.1 Dehalococcoidia bacterium
CCTTGTTGCCGTACTGCTGTTGGACGCCGTCGATGACGTAGAGGGCTTCGAAACGCGCGTAGTTGCGGTTCGTGAAGTGGAAGTGGTTGATGCCAAAGATGTTGGCTTCACGGTCAACCGTGCTGATCCACACGGTGTCACCCCAGAGTGCAGTGGCATCCTCGCTCGGCGAGGAGTGCCGATATTCGTCCTCGTCTTTCATTGGCATTGCGCAGTTCTCCTCTTGTTTCGAATCGAGGCCGGCACCTTCGAGGCAATGCCTCGTGCCGACTCACCGCCGCATAATCCGTGCCCTGCCTCGCCTGAAGCCACGGGGCGACCGATTTGCGCATCATACGCGAAAGCACTAGCGCGCCAGCAGGGCTGCAGGGGAAAGCCGCTGACTTTTCAGCCACCGTCCCCGAGGTCCGGGCCCATCAGCCAATCGCCCGTGACAGTGATCGTAATCGTCGAGCCCTCCTCCACGTCGCTGCCGCTCTCCGGGTCGACGCCCACGACCCTGCCAGCTGCCCAGACTCCACCCGGTGCCTGGTTGACGACAGCGTTCATCTGGAAGCCCGCTGCTTTCAGAAGCTCTCTTGCTTCTTGCGGCCGGCGTCCGCGGAGAGTCGGCACTCGACCTTGTTCCGGCGGGACGGCGGGCACCGGGCCGGATGTCACAATGTCCTGGCTGGCGCAGAAGTTGAGTTCGAAGTCATAGGACATCATGTTTTCGACCGCTGGCGCTACGAACGCTCCGCAGCGCAAGTGGGCCTCGTGCCACATGTAGCGGTCCATCGAATCCCAGTTGTCGAGGTCGCAGGAGAGAGCCCAATCGAATTTTCCGTTGTGAAATGCGGGCTCGGGAGTCTTTCCAGAGACCCAGTTCTTGACTTCGGTATTGATGCTGGGAAGCCGGTCGACCTCTTCAATGAACTTTTCCACCGCGGCCGGGGCTGCGTCCTCCCGGAACTTCACGAAGACGATGTGTCGGATGGTCATCTGTCTGTCCTCCTCGCTCCCTGTGACGGACGGGTAGCGGCGGAGCCGCCGATACCCGCCGGCGAGACTCTACGCTCGCGGCCGAGCGGATCAAAGAGGTTAGGACAGCAAGGGGAGCGTTCGGCCCCGTGCTACAGTACCGGCCGGATTCGAGCACCCGAGAGCCTGCTTATGGTCACCACCACCAGGTCCTTCTGTCGACTTTCCCACGCGTTTTGCGCTATCGAAGTAGACGTTGAAGACGACCGGTTTGTAGCCGTTCGAGAGGATGCCGAAGGCCCGATGTACGGTGCCTACACTTGCGTTAGGGGCCGCCAGCTCCCCGCCCAGCATAACCATCCCGATCGGCTCGTAAGGAACGAAGCGAAATCCGATCTAATTACGGACATGCCGCGCAAAGCACGATTTCTGTGAACATTCGACTTGTGAGAGATCGAGTTCTTGCCTAGGCCGGGAAGCGACGCGGCCGAAAGCTACCGGCGGACGAAGATGAATCGGGAGGGTCGGCTCCCGATGGAGGAGTAGGTTCTTGGCCGGTCGAGTCGAAGCCGCCGTCGACGCCGTCGAAGGTACTGAGTCTGATTCATCGGCAGGTGACGGACTTTCGCTGAGGACGTTCTCGGCATTTGCAGTCTTGGCTTTCCGGCTCCTCTGGATAAACTCGTTTTCTTTCGCCCTGTCGCAGCAGATCCGACAGTTCGCTTTCGTCATCCTGGCCCTGGATATCGGCAGTGGGGCTGTCGGCGTGGCAATTGTGTCCTTCTCGCTGGGCATACCCGCCATGTTCTTGTCTCTGCCCGCTGGCGTGCTGGCCGATCGAGTCGACCGCAGGCTTCTGCTGTTCGGTAGCCAGACCGCTTCAATGACGTTGACGATCATCGCAGTCGTGGTTATCTGGGCGGATCTGATGACCCTGTCGTTTGCAGTTGCTCTCGCCGCCATGATGGGAGCGGTCGTGGCCATCGGGCAGCCGGTCCGTGCTGCCCTCGTGCCTTCCCTGGTGGAGCCTAGGCAACTCATGAATGCCGTCACCCTGATGAGCTTTGGGATGAACTTTTCAATGATCGCCGGCCCTGCGGTCGGAGGGGCAATGATTGGATTGGCCGGCGTCGGAGGGGCATTCACCACGCAGGCCGCGCTGCTTTTCGGCGGTCTTATCGCTCTGGTTCCGCTTCGAGTCCCCCCGCCGGTTCAACGAGCAAAGAGGAATGTGCGGTCGGATGTAGCGGAGGGTTTCAGGTTTGTCGTCAGAACCTCCTATGTGCGTCTCCTCTTCGGTCTGCTGCTGGTCACAGCGCTGATTGCGAACGGCCCGTTCATGACACTCCTACCGCAGTTCGCAATCGAGGATCTTGGAGCCAGTCCGTTCCAGGCCAGTCTCCTTTTCGCAGCTATGGGAATAGGGATGTTGATGAGTTCCCTCGTCCTGGCTTCAATTCCGTACTTGGAGCGGGCCGGGCTCTGGTTCATGATGACGATGGTCTTCGGCGGTGCGCTGATGTTCTTCGTCGGTATCTCGCCCTACTACACGCTCACGTGCGCGCTCATGTTTTTCAGCGGCATCAACGCCGGGCTCCATGTCAACCTGAATCAGACGCTAGTCCAGGCATACACACCCAAGGCCGTAATGGGTCGGGTAATGAGCATCTATATGCTCGTCATGATGGGTGCAGCTCCGATGGGAATGTTGATTGCCGGCATGGCTGCCAGCGTCGTCGGGGCCGCCAACTGGTACGCGGTCTGTGGAGCTGGGCTCATGATCGCGGGGATCGTCGCGGTCATGAGCCAGCGAAAGGTGCGCGGTATGAGCTCGATGCCCAAGGTGTCGCCTGAAGAGGCGGCGCAGGAGCTCGCTAAGACGCCTTGATCCCGTCGTACTCGCCCATGATGACGGCCTCGAGCATGCCGAGGCCGACTTCGCTCGGGTCATCGAGGTTCGTGTACTTGGCATACAGCTCGGCGTATGAACCGGTGAACCGGTTTGGGACCTCGTTTCCGTCTGAATCATGGATTTTTACGGGATGGGAAACGTCCCAGATCTCGCCTTCCACCTCGTTCTCCCCGCGATAGACGCCGCGGCCGTTACCGTCCTTCCAGCCGTCTGCGTAGCCGCCTCCAAGCATATGCACCGGCTGGCTCACCACGTCGATCCGGAAACGGTCGACACCGCCGTCGGGCCTAGTCAGTTCAACGTTTCCCGCCTTCAGGCGCGGCCAGCCATCGACCCACTCATGTTTCCCGACCTTCACGTCTGTGTAGGCCCAACCCTCCTTGCCAGAGTGGTACGGGTAGTCGACGCGGCTGTGGACCGGTCCACCGTCGTGCCCTGCACCGGTGCCGGAGGCCATGTAGCTGCCATCTGGCTTGTGAACAAAGGCGTAGTAGATCGACCTGGTAGGGAACTTGACCAGCGCCCAGTGGCGCATCCCCGGCGATCCCCAGCCTGCTTGCGGTCGCTCAAGGGGCGGGGCAACGAACTGGTTTGGGTCCGGCCCTGTGCCTGTTCCGCCCGCACCCCAGGAATGGTCGCGAGCGCCGCACCAACCATCCGAAGCTTCGAACTTCCACTCCCGGCCACCGACCTTGATGTACCCGGAAAGGTCGGCCAGCTGGACGTAGTTCGACCGCTCCATGACATGGCGACCGTTGGCCCAGTAGCGGACGCCCGGCGCCTCGTCGTAAGGCGGAGCCGAACTTTCCCAGAGAACGTCGAATTCGATCTGGTGCGGGTTCTCGCGGACTCCCAGTCGGACCGTGCGGAGCCCTCTGATAATCTCCTGCCAGAACGGTCCAACCTCCAGTTCGTCAATGCGGGGGCGGAGGCGCCTGCTCGCTCTCAGGTTGTACTGCTTACCGTCGTCCGTTGCGACAATGGCGTAGGCATCCATCACATCGGTATTCTGGTAGAGCCTAATCGCGGTAATGAGGTTGACCTCGCCGGCGGGGTCGCCGAAGCAGAACCAGTACCCGTCGCTCCATGCAGTGCTTGGGCTGGCCACCATGTCCATGGTGTCAATGGTCTGGTGGCGCGGCCACTCATCAAGTTCAGTCAGGGTTCTCCGCTGCGACATCTGTATTCCTCCTCGGCCCGGCTGTCGGGAGAGCATAACGCTGGCGGTCATCAGATGGGCGGCGAAGGAGCGAATCGGAAACCTGGTTGGAGAACTAGCTCGGGTTCGCCATCGGTGTGGAGGGGGTGGTGTTTTGCATGGACCCCGTCTGGGTCACCCAGTCGGCGGAATCGCCGGCCGGAATTGTGAACATGCTAGGGGAAGTATTCGCCCGCTCGTAATGTTCACAGTGTGAACGACCCGAGAGTGACGCCGTCACCCAAGAAAAGCGCAATGCCGAAGATGCCTGCCAGCAGGGCGGTGTTAAGCGACCTCATCCCTATCCATTGCTTGAACAGTTGGCGTTGGGGCGTAGGCCAGCCAGCAGCGCGAAGCGAACCAAGGTTGAAATGAGGTTGCAGAAGAGAGACGGACTTGCTCTTTTCTATTTGCCTCGGAACTCAGGTGGGCGCTTCTCAGCGAATGCTCGCCTGCCCTCCCGGTAGTCGTCGCTGTCGAAGCAAGCATTGACCAGCGATTCGACGCGGCCGAGATCACGTCTCGAAGCATCGCGTTGCCACTCGTTGATCGCCGCCTTGGCTGCTCGCATGGTCAGCGGAGCGTTGGAAGCGAGAGTGGACGCGTATTCGCTTACCGCCTGTTCGATCTCGTCATCGTCGTGGAGTGAGTTGATCAGTCCGACCCGGAGGGCCTCCTCAGCCTCGAGAAACCTAGCACTGAAGAGAATATCGCGGGCCACCGATG
>DASCML010000185.1:0-3107 GCA_036010925.1 Dehalococcoidia bacterium
AGCCTTGGAGATTCCCTGCATGAATCGAATCGTACGGCCGAAAGAGATAAGTGGATATGCAGGTCAAATCGGCCGTAGTATGCTACTCGACGTTCTAAAGGTTAGCTGGGAGCTAGTTTGCGCAGAAGATCAAAGACTCCACCGAAACCACCGCCGCCCGAGCCGCGCATCAATGAGCGCATACGCGTCCCTGAAGTCCGCCTAATAGATGAAGAAGGTCGCCAGGTTGGCGTCGTGCGTACCGCCGATGCCATCACCATGGCGCGCGAGCGTGATGTGGACCTCGTTGAGGTCGCCGCTCAAGCGAACCCGCCCGTCGCACGTCTAATGGACTTCGGTCGTTTCAAGTATGAGCAATCCAAGAAGGACCGCGAGGCGAAGAAGCATCAGACGACCATGGCCCTCCGGGAGATCCGGATGAAGGCCAAGATTGACGACCACGATATCGACTTCAAGACACGTACGGCGCACAAGCTGCTTCTCCACGGCGACAAGGTGAAGGTTTCCGTCATGTTCAGGGGGCGAGAGATAGTTCATCCACAGATCGGCAAGAATCTTCTCGAGCGTATCCTCGGCGCGCTCGAAGAGATCGCCGCGGTGGAGAAGGAACCATCTCTTGAAGGTCGCCACATGACGATGATTCTCATCCCGGACAAGAAGAAGATAGCTGCGCAACAGAAAGCCCTCGACGCAGAGGCGAGCGCAGAAGAGGGAGAAGACGATGCTTCTGAGGATGACGATGAGGCCGTCGCTGTGGCTGCAGCCGCTGCTCCAGTTGTCGGTGACGAGAGTTCGGGAGAAGATAACAGCGAACAAGAGGTTGCCGCTGTCGCTGAGGTCACCGCGGGACCCGGGGGAGACTAAATACCCGTGCCCAAGTTAAAGACCCACCGCGGAATGGCGTCTCGGTTCCGGCTGACCGGAGGCGGGAAGGTCGTCCGGATGTACGGCAGCCGAAACAACTTCCGGCGAAAGAAGCGGAAGCAGGTCAGAGTCAAGTACGGGCGGACTGTTCCGCTCGCAACAGGGACCGCGTCGAAAGTACGCCCGTTCCTTGCGCACAAGTAGACCGGACGGCTCGGAGCAGAAGAGATGACTCGAGTAAAGCGGGGCGTTACCGCCCATCGATCCCACAAGAAAGTTCTCGACCTGACCACCGGGCACAAAGGTCAGCGCCATCGCGTCTTCAAGCGCGCAAATGAAAGCATGCTGCATGCCCTTAGCTACAGTTACGTTGGTCGGCGGGACAGAAAAGGGGATTTTCGCCGCCTCTGGATAGTACGCATCAATGCGGCCGCCAGGCAGCACGGACTCAGCTATAGCCGCTTAATGAACGGCCTCAAGAAGGCGGGGATCGACCTGGACAGAAAGTCTCTGGCGGACCTGGCCGTAACGCGTCCTGACGCCTTCAAGGTACTTGCCGAACGGGCCAGCGCCGAACTGGCAGCGTAGACACACGGCACAGTATTTCCGCAAGCTGAGCTAGCGCCGAATTTCCATCGACCTTTCCTGAGACTTTCCCGGTTATCTCCCCGACCAGGTGAGTCGCGGTGCCTTCGCAAGCCCGCCAACTAGGGCGATTGCAGCGAGCCCGCAGAGCACGGGCAGGTCTACCCAGAGCCCTGCATACCCGTCTGAATCACCGGAGTATGTGGCCAGCTGCAGCCCGTCAACCGCGTAGGTGAGCGGGTTGATCCAGGCCAGAGAGCGAAACCAGATGGGCAGGTCTTCGAGAGGGAAGAAGGCACCTGAAAAGAACAGCAGAGGGAAAAGCGCCAGGTTCATTATCAGGTGAAACCCCTGCATGCTCGAGACCCGGGTCGAAAGAGCGCTCGCCAGGCCTGCCAATGAGAGATTCAGGAGTACTACGACGAGGACCGCTGCGGTCAGTCCCCGGGCGAGTCCGTACTGCCATTCGAGATCCACGAACGGCGCCGCCACCGCTATCACGACGACGGCCTGAAGACTGCCGATTACAACTCCGGTAACCGACTTTCCGAGAAGGACCATGCGGGACGAGAGAGGAGATGCAAGTAGGACCCTAATGAGTCCAGAGTCGCGGTCGCGATAGTAGGAAGCAGCTGTGAACGTGGACGAGAACACCGAGGTCATTACTGCGACGCCAGCGACGAGGAACGCTTTGAAGTCACCCTCGAGCGCCTCCGGACGCAAGCCGTCAGACACTCCAACGCCGAGGAACAACAGCAGTAGCAGAGGCGTGAGCATAGACGAGTACAGCTGCGTCCGAGAGGCGGCAATTGCTCGAAGATCCCTCTCTGCTAGGGCGACCACCGCACCGAGAGCGGTCACCTGGCTCCCTCGTCCCCACCGTTCGGCCGAACGGCCGAACGTGATCCGACAATAGCGAAATAAGCGTCCTCGAGACTCGCTCGGTCCAGGCTGATCGACCGGACCTGCGCCCGCAGTGCGGCGACAACCCTGGGGACCAACTCAGCCGCGTCGTCGGTAGCAAGGCGCACTTCGTTTCCGCGACGCCACACCGAGGCCACTCCACGAAGCTCCCTGATGCGAGTTGTAGTGTCGTCGGCGACAGAATCCAGCTGGAGTCTCAGCGTTTCGGCCTTGAGTCCCCGTTTGAGGTAATTCGGGGAGCCAACCGCGACAGCACGCCCACGCACCAAGAACGCGATCGTGTCGCAGACCGTATCAGCCTCGGCAAGGTCATTCGTAGCCACAACGGTGGTAAATCGTTCGCCCCGCAAGTAAATTGCCTCCCAAAACGCCTTCCGCTCACCGGGGTCAACACCGGTTGTGGGTTCGTCCAGGAGTAGAAGCGGCGGGTTGGTGATCAACGCACGCCCCAGCTCCAGCCTTCGGCGCATCCCACCAGAGAGACCGTCGACAGCCAGCATCATGTTCTCCTGCAAGCCGACAGTTTGGAGCGAGGCGGCCGCCCGGTCGGCCGCCTCTTTGCGGCTGAGGCCATGCAAACGGCCTGCCAGGGTGCATGTTGCGAGCGGAGTCATCAGAGGGTCGGTTGCGTTCTCTTGGAACACCACTCCCATCTTCGACCTCAGCCCGGAAGTAGGGACCTGACCGAGGACGGTGAGCTCTCCTCCATCGGGAAGGTCGGCGCCGGCCACGAG
>DASCML010000186.1:0-6653 GCA_036010925.1 Dehalococcoidia bacterium
CGCTGTGAAATGGGATCGTATTTGTGGTCATGGCATTGTGTGCATTGAACCGTCAGTCCAAGAAAGGCGGTTCCAACCGCCTCGACGCGATCCAGAACGTTGCGGTGCAGACTTTCCTCTGGTAGCACGGAACCTCGCGCGAACATCAAGTTGAGCCGGTTGAATCCGGACGCGACTTGCTGGTCCACCGTCGGCTTCTCGTACAAGTCGCCAGCAAGTTTGTCGCGGATAAACTGATCATACGGCATGTTGGCGTTGAAGGCACGAATGACCCAGTCCCGGTAGGTGCTGAAGTCACGGAAGGGGTCCGAATGCAAGCCGTCGGTATCACCGAGGCGCACCAGATCTGCCCAGTAGCGCGCCATGTGCTCGCCATATTGCGGTCGCGTGAGGAGTGCATCGACGCGTTTCTCGTAGGCATCGGGCGACGTGTCGGCTTCGAAGTCCGCCAGTTCCTTAAGTGTCGGTGGCAATCCGGTCAAATCAAAGGTCACGCGGCGAAGCAGGGTGCGCTTGTCTGCCTTGGGACTGGGCGCCATCGACTCTGCCTTGAGACGAGCGTAAACATACCGATCAATGGCGCCTTCTGCCCATGGGGCCGTTGCTTCGATCGGCGCGATGACCGGCTTCTTGAATGCCCAGAAGGTTTCGTATTGGGCGCCTTGCTCGATCCACTTTTTGATGATGGCTTTTTCGGCTGCCGTGAGCGGCTTCTTATGGGAGTCGCTGGGGGGCATCACCTCATCGCGATCATCGGAAGTGATCCGATGCCATAGCTCGCTCTGCTTAAGACTTTTCGGCTTGATTACCTGATACGCTCCCTCGTCGCCCTCGGCCTGATCGAGGCGGAGCTCGGCCTCGCGGTGAAGTTTGTCGGGTCCGTGGCAGTGAAAACAGCGATCCGACAGGATCGGCCGAACGTCGCGGTTGAAACTGACCGTGTCACCTTTTGTTTCTGCCGACGAAGCAAATGCAATCAACAGCATTGAGAACGAAACAGTGAATGTTACTATCCTAAACACGATTGTTCTCTCCGGCGTTGCTTCTAACGTTTCTCAACCTGGGATCTTGCATTCCATGACTCTCTAAGACGATGTGATCAATTGTATTACTACGTTAATGTAATCCGACGTAGTCAGCTGACGCTTTCATCGTCGACTCACAGTTTATATTGCGGAACCTTCATCCACTCACCATCCTTGAGTGCCGACTTGTGCGCGATCACGCCGCCAAGCGTCATGTTCAATGCTTCAGTGACATCCACGATGGGTTTTCTATCCAGCAAGATCGATTCGATAAAATCATTGGTCAGTTGACCGTGCGAACCACCATGACCGCCGCCCGCGACGCCGGGCGGCAATGCGGGACGTGCACCATTGATCGTGTTGTTGTGTGGTTTCTGACCATATACCCGGCCCATCTCGCCGTGCGCGTTCTTCATGTCCCAGCTGATCGCCATCCGCGACATGCCACCTTCACTGGTCTTAAAGAGAGCGACCTCTGTACCGAAGGGGTTCTTGTGCGCGTTCTTGCCGTCCTTGAACATAGCATAGTAACTTGGCATCCCCAGCCCGGAGACTTCGGTAAATCGTCCGCCCCCGGTGACCGAAACGTAGTAAGCCGCCGCATGGGTCGGATACCACATCGGTGGGAGTGCGCGTCGCCAGCCATTAGCATCGATCTTGCCGTTCTTGGGGTTGTAGCCTACGTAGGTAGCGGCATGATCATGGTAGTATTCACCCTCGGAGTAGATGATCTTTCCGAGAGCACCCGCCTGGTACTGCATTCGCTTCGCATAGAGACCAGCGTGAAACGTTGAGGTTTCGTTCATCATGTATTTCTTGCCACTCTTCTTGACTGCGGCGAACAGCTTCTCGGCTTCCTCTTCGGCCTTAAACCCGAACACCGCCGGCACCGCGCAAACCGCATGCTTGTCGTGCAGCAATGCCATCGTGGCCAACCGTGCGTGACTCGGCGGATCGGTCGCAATATAGATCGCTTCGATACTCTTGTCCTTGATCATCTCTTCGCAAGATGGGTAGGTTTTCTTGGCACCCACTGCTTTGGCCAGCGCGGCACAGCGACCGGGGTCAAGATCAGTAGCCGCCACCACTTCGACATTGGGATGGTTCTGGTAGAAGAACGCCGCCCCAAATTTGCAAATGCCGTAGCCGGCAATCCCCACCTTGATCTTGCGATCCGACTTCTTCTCCCACTTGCCGGCGTTCTGCTGGAGCTCCGTCCGCGTGTGCTGGTCGTCTTCTCCAAAGCCCGGGATGACGTTGCCACTGGCATCCCTCGGCAAGTCATCGGCCAAGGCCTGTCCGGCCACTCCAGCCATGCCTAGCGCTGCCGAGGATGCTCCGGCCAGCTTGATAAAATCCCGCCGCGCGATTCCTGTCTGCTGCTTGTTGTTCATGTCTCTACTATTGATTGCGTTGTGCCTTGTTGTGAGATTGGCACTCTGCCCCCTCCTCGGCATGAGAACTAGAGCACTTTGCGCACAGAATTTGTCCAGTTTGCGCACGGCGATGAATCCGGGGACTGTCCAGGAGAGAGGATATTGGCGGCCACGAAAGGTACGAATCAAGGTCGAACGCCGTCTCTCTCGACCGCACTCCAGGAACGGCCGTTTTTCTATGGACAAAAACTCTCCTGTTTGCGCAAAGTGCGTTATGGATGATGTGCTTTTTCTGCCTTTTACTCGCGGGACTCGGGGAATGAGTTGATATGGCTGCACGTCGCTCAGGCATTCCGCAGGTGGTCGTACTGATCCCGTTGGGGCTCGCGGGGAATAGGCAATGCTTTGAGGGCATCCTGCGGTATGCGCGCGTCAACGGGCCGTGGCGATTATACCGCAGGGAGGAGCGTCCCGGCGACCATCGGCTACGGGATATGAAGCGGTGGGGATGCACCGGGATCATCACCACCGCCTGCAACTTGAGCGAGGCTCAGGCGATCGCGGACACACGGGTTCCCGTATTGGTTGTCGAGCCCGCTCCCGACATGCTTGCGCCCGGGCATCCGCTTGAGAAGTACTCGTGCCTGCGCATGGACTCACGCGCAGTGGGCGCACTTGCCGCCTCGTTCTTCCTGGAGCGTCACTATGAGCACTTCGCTTTTGTGGGCGAAGCCCACGATCTCTACTGGTCGCGCGAGCGCGGCGAGAGTTTCAGGAAACGGGTCGTAGCGGCGGGCGGAACCTACAGCGAGTACGGGGCGCCGACGGCGAAGGCGGGGCGCGACTGGGCAATCGAGCAACCGCTCATGGAGGCCTGGCTCAAGTCGCTGCAGAAGCCGGTGGCGCTGTTTGCGGCCATGGACGGCCGCGCGCGCCAGGTGCTGGACGCCTGCCTGGACTGCGGCATCGCCGTGCCGGAGGAGGTGGCGGTGCTCGGCGTCGACGACGATCCCTTGATCTGCGAAGCCACCTTCCCAACGCTGTCCAGCATCCAGCTCAACCTTGAGCATAGCGGCTACCTGCTGGCCGAACGCCTCGACGAGCTGATGCGCGGCAAACGCATGCGCCGGCGGGTCGACTGGGTCAAGCCGACCC
Source organism: Dehalococcoidia bacterium (assembly GCA_036010925.1). Taxonomy (GTDB): domain Bacteria; phylum Chloroflexota; class Dehalococcoidia; order Tepidiformales; family Tepidiformaceae; genus DASCML01. Next base: position 3,557 of record DASCML010000186.1, read on the forward strand.
GCGTCGTCCCCCGGCGGTCGACTGACGCGACGGCCATTGCCGACAAGCAGGTGGCGAGAGCGTGCGAGTACATCTGGCGCGAAGCGGGCCACCAGCCGATCGGGGTGCCGGAGGTCGTGCGCGTGTTCAGGTCATCCCGCCGATACGCCGAAATCCACTTCAAGGCTGTGGTCGGGCGCACCATCATGGAGGAGATCCGACGCGTCAAGCTAGACCGCGCCTGCGCCCTGCTACAGGAGACAAACCTGTCGATCGGCGAGATCGCCGAGAAGTGCGACTTCGCAAGCGAGACCCGCCTGGGCATCCTCTTCCGCAAGCGTCACGACATGACCATGAGTGCCTATCGCAAGGCGGCGCGGCGATTGACGTAGGGCGGCCGTCAATGGCGACAGTGCTTCATTCCCGCGTCAACGAACGCCTGCTACGCTGTAGCAGCCGCAAACAGATCTAATAGACTGCCCGCCCTCCTGACAGGTCGAAGGTGAATCCGGTGTTGAAACTCGCCTCGATGGAGACGATCCAGCAGGCCATCGCGGCCACTTCGTCGAGTGTGCCGCAGCGCTTCATCGGAATCTTGTCGGTCATGTATGCCACCTGCTCGGGCGCCATGTTGTCCACCATGGCCGTGCGGATCACCGCCGGCGCCAGTCCGTTTACGGTGATGCCGGTCTCCGCATATTCTTTGCCAACCGCTTTCACCAGCCCGATCACCGCAGCCTTGCTGGTCGAATAGCACGACATGCCAGCGTTCCCCTCCTTGCCTGCGATCGACGCGATGAGCAGCACCCGCCCGTAGTCACGCGGTCGCATGTGGCGCACCGCCTCGCGGCAGGTCAGGAACGAACCACGCACGTTCACCGCCTGCACCTGTTCGAACCCTGACAAAGGCACCTCCTCGATCTTCATCCCGTTCGGACCGACGATCCCCGCGCAATTCACCATCACATCCAGCCGCCCCGCCGCAGCGTGGATCTTCGCAAATGTAGACGCCACCGAGGTTTCGTCTGCCACATCCAGCGGCTCGAATTCGCACCCGATCCGCTCCGCGGCCGCGGTTCCCAGTTCCTGATCGCGGTCGACGATCCACACCCGCGCGCCCTCCTTTACAAGGCGTGCTGCGATGGCCAGGCCGAGCCCGTCGGCCCCGCCGGTGATGACGGCTGTCTGATCTTTAAAGCGTTCGCTGCTCATAGTGGTTTCTAAATCGGTCTGAAAACGACCTGCTTTATATGGAAAAATCAATCGATTCGCTCATGCATGTTTGTTGGTTTCATTTTCATATCCGAGTTTCGGTTTGCTTCGTTGTGAGATTGCCACTCTGCCCCCTCCTCGTCATGAGAACTAGGCTCGTTTGCGCACAGAATTTATCCTGTTTGCGCATAGTGGTGGATCCGGGGACTGTCCGGGAGAGACCACATCGCCGGCGCTCAAATACTGCGTGGATCCTGCCCCATCCTGGGGGCGTTCCGGTGGAGATGATGTCGCCGGGTTCGAGGCTCATGAACTGGCTGATGTAGCTGACCAGGTGCGGGACCTTGAAGGCGAGGTTGGCGGACGAGCTGTCCTGCTTCTTCTCGCCGTTCACGCTGAGCCACATCCCGAGTTGGTTATGGTCTTTCGCGGCAGGAACGGGGCGTGGCATAGCCCGCCGGAGAACTACGCGGAGAACCTGTCCAAGATCGTGGCTTTGCTGAAATCAAATGGCGCCAGGATCATCTGGGCCAATACCACTCCGATTCCAGCCAATGCCCCCCATATGCCCGAGGGCGACGAGCTGATCTACAACGCTGCGGCTGAAAGGGTGATGACGCAGCACGGCATTCCCATCAACGATCTGCACAGTGTGGTGACGAAGTGGGATGGCTACGCCGAATGGAAGAAGGGCGACGATGTGCATTTCTCCGGAGCCGTCTCTTCGAAACTTGGCGAGAAGGTTGCCGCGAAGATCGCCGATGAACTCGGGATCGCGGAAAAGGTCGCCGAATAGCAGACCCCTGCCAACCCAGTCCGTCCTGGCGCCCTCTTGATCAAACGGTGGCGGGACCAGACCTTCGCGTGAGGGTTCGGCTGGCAGGCTGCCACCGCTCCCTTTTTGGCGCCCTTGTTCGTTTCCAGTCCGCATCCGCCCAGACCTGGGAAGACTTCACACTCGGTGGGTTGCTCGCCTACCTTATCACGCCCGTCAGAGAAGCGATTCCTTAGCAATCAGTGAACCATACCGCGCGGCTGTAATCTAGGAGTCGGTGGGCTTCGTTCTCACCGAGCGGATAGAATTGCTGGAATGGGTGGCGAGGACTGACTAATCGAGGCTCAACTCGTTGCAACGACGCTCTTCAATTTTGCTGGCCGCTGGGGTGAGCTCCTGGTCTCCTGCCGAACCCGTCTCGACGATCGACCAGGGCGGTGGACTCGACCGCGTCACCGTGCGTCGATTCGGCCCCGGCAGCGGCGAAACGCGGGGGTTCATCCGACTGCGGGTGGATTCGAAATGATCTCCAGTCAGACACCAATGGCTCACGACACCATTGTTTTCCCGCTGCGTGAATCGCCTGACGGATAAAGGCGGCTGGATGAGACAGCGCCCCGAGGATCTGGGTGAGGCAAAGGAGCTGCGCAACACGATCAGCAAGTGGCGGGACGAGGCGAAGCTGTAAGCCTTGCCATCCGGGAGAGCTGGCTGATCCGGACGCCCCCATCCGTAGGGCGCCGTCGAGGAAGAGGGGAAGCCTGCTTTCGTCGGAAGTGGACGTGAGGGTCTGGGATTCATGGTCCCGAACGGTGAGCGCGTAAGCGAGCTCGAGCGACGGCTCGCCCTTACCTGCGAATCATTTCCTTGCAAAAACGAGGGATTTAATAGGGCAGTAATAGGGCAGTTGGATTTTTCTCTCTGTTAGAGAAAAGTCCTAACTCTTTGATCACCAGTGGAGCCAATGGTCGGATTTGAACCGACGACCTGATCATTACGAATGACCTGCTCTACCCCTGAGCTACATTGGCTTTTTACTGGCGTTCAGGAGGTTGGGTTGCTTTTGCCCGTCTCCAGCTTGCACGGGGAGAAGGGCCCGGCACTGGTGATCCCCCCCGGACGGCCGCGATT
>DASCML010000187.1:0-3563 GCA_036010925.1 Dehalococcoidia bacterium
ATCATCCGGCGGCTCCTTGCGCTTCCCTTCATGCTGGTCGGGATTTCCCTGCTGCTGTTCTTGTTGCTCTTCATTCGACCGGGAAATGCGGCTTTTGCAAACATCGCTTCAATCGGCGACTTCGGCGCCCAAGAAGAGATCTTCGAAGAGAAGTTTGGTCTCAACCGGCCCTGGTACGTTCAGTACCTTGACTGGCTAGGCAACGCTGCGCGTGGCGACTTTGGAGACAGCCTCACGCCTCCCCAGGACGGTGTCACAGAACAGATCCAAGAGCGCATCTGGAACACGGTTGAGATCGGCCTGTTGACGATCGCCATTTCGGCCGTAATCGGTATCGGCGTTGGGGCCTTATCGGCGGTCAAACGCAACAGCTGGGTCGACTATTTATTCCGCGTGGTCACGATCGCGGGTATATCTGTGCCCAATTTCTGGACCGCCACTCTGTTACTCACTCTGCCAGCCCTCTGGTGGGACTGGACACCTTTCGCGTCTGACTGGGTGCCATTCGACGAGAATCCGATCAAAAACCTTCAGATCATCTTCTGGCCGGCGCTGATCCTCGCCTATTCCGGGGCTGCGTACGTGGCGCGCCTCGTGCGCTCATCGATGCTCGAAGTCTACTATTCGGACTATGTCAGGACCGCCCGCTCGAAGGGTCTCGCAGAACGAACAGTGGTCGCGCGTCACGTCTTCCGCAACTCACTCATCCCTGTGATCACGGTCATCGGCCTCCAGGTGGGGACCATCCTCGCCGGCGTCATAATCGTGGAGCAGATTTTCGCCATTCCCGGGCTTGGGCTAATGACCTTCCAGGCTGTCGTCGCCGAAGATTATCCACTCGTACTCGGCGCTGTGATGGTATTCGCTACGATGTTCATCGTCGTAACCCTCATCGTCGACCTCCTCTACACGGTCGTTGATCCGAGGATCACGTACGCATAATGGCAACTGACAATACTGCCGGCCGAGAGTCCGAACTCCTTATTGAGTACGCGATACCCCCGCGCCAGCGTTTCAATCCATTCCGCTGGGCAAAGCAGGAGCCCCTGGGCGCCGTCGGGGCAGTACTGGTATTTCTTGTCGTCTTCGGAGCCGTCTTTGCCCCGTTCCTTCATACGACGAACCCACAGGCATTCAGTGCGGACTCGCTCCAGGGGCCAAGCTGGGACCATCTACTCGGAACGACTGCGCGCGGAAAAGACGTCTGGTCGCGCATTCTCTACGGAGGCCAAATCTCTCTCAAGATCGGTTTGGCGACGGTACTCCTCGGCACAGTGGCCGGCACAGCGCTGGCTCTAGCCTCGGCCTTCCTCGGCGGCGCCGTCGATTTCTTCGTTGGCCGGCTGGCCGACATGGTCATCGCCATTCCAGGAATTCTCCTCGCGCTTACTCTTCGCACCTCAATCGGTGACGACCTGCCGGATCTCCCAGGTATGCAACGCGAGGAGTTCACGCTCGTCCTCGCGATTTCCGCGGGCTTCTTACCGGGGACCTATCGGATCATGCGTGGGCTTGTCCTGGAGCAGCGAGCTTCGCAGTACGTTGAGGCAGCCCGCGTCGTCGGGGCTAATAACGTGCGCATCATGGCCCGGCACATCTTGCCCAACATGGCCGGACTCATGATCGTGGTCACCAGCATCTCTTTGCCGGCCGCGATCCTGGCCGAATCAGGACTGAGCTTCCTCGGTGTTGGCGTTCCTGTTGGAACCCCGTCGTGGGGCGCGGACCTGTCCGGCAGCTCCCGGCAGTTCTTCATCCGAGCACCTTATCTTGCGATCTTCCCCGGCCTTGCCCTCTCTATCACGGTATTCGGCTTCAACGTCTTTGGGGATGCCCTCCGAGACACTCTCGATCCGCGTCTCCGAGGCGTGATCGAGCAGTAACCACCCCACAACCCAACCCCGCAGAGCTGCTTCTCGCCAAGCCAAGACGCTTTGGAGGAAGGCTTCCGCTTGAGATAACACCATGGGCGTTGGGAGAGCGGTTCCCGCCTCGCAAGCCTCGAACGACACTCCGGCCTTTGTGGGCTCTCTAATTGAAGCCGTCCAAGTTATTCCCGGAGTCCGGGAGCTAGCGTTCTCCGAAATAGCGACGTCCAAAGAGGGAAATACATCACCTCTCACGAAAGTGCCCGAACGGTCAGTCCTGCCAGAGAAGTGAGGCCTCTGGGCGTGGCAGGGGACCAACGGGGCAAACCACTGAGGCGACTGCAACACCCCACACTCACACGTGAAAAGGCCCGCCAGGGGGGGCGGGCCTTTTCGGGATTTCCGTGCGCTCCTCTAGGAACCTCGCATCGAGGCTCCTAAGAACAGGTCCTAAGCGTTCTGGTCCAACCACATGCTTTCACGACGCATGCTGTAGTAGTTGAGCCAGTCGTTCGCACCATGGTCGCGGAGACGGGAACCGAACCCGTAGAACGAATCGCTGGCGATCGGGAGAGTCCAGTTACACCAGTGGTTATCCAGGACCCACGTTTGGAGTTCCGTCATCAGTACCTTGCGGGCCTCCTGGTCCGTTTCGGCCTCCTGTGCATTCAACATCGCAACGAGCGTTTCCGAGCCTTCCGCGATGGACGGGCGCGGCGAGTCAAGGTAGAAGTTGAACGCGTTGAGCCCGTAGGCGCGTGGGTCAAAATGGATCAGATGGCTGTCGTTCGGCACCCCGCTGGTTCCACCGGCGATCCCTGTTCCATATCCGAGGAGATGCCAGTCCTTACCAAAGCCTCCATCGGTACGATCGATCGCTCGAGCGGCCCAGGAATTGGTGTCAAGCGCATCCACCTCAGTGTCGACGCCGAGCGCCTCGCTGAGCGATTGCGCCATGAAGTCGTGAATGTCGGTTAGCAACGGATCACCGGTCTGCGTCAGAATAACGATCTTGTCCGGCGTGTTTTCCGCTGCGTCCCACAGCTGTCTGGCCGTGGTTGGGTCATAGGTGAACCACTTCTTCAGGTCTTCCTGGCCGAGGCCCTGAAGGCCGGAGATGAGGGCGGACATCGGGGACCCCAGCTTGCCGCCCCCGGTGCGGAAAGCAGCGATAAATTCGTCGTACTTGAAGGCCTTCTGTAGGGCCTGGCGGGCTCGTACATCGTAGAAATGCCCCCCGTCCATGCCTTCGAAGGCCCACCCACCGGCCGGAAGCGGCGTGACTGTTGCGTTGTCGTCGCCCTCGAACTCGGCGACCTCGAGCGCATCCAGCGCTGTGAAGACGTCGAGATCTCCCGCCAGGAACGCTGCCTTTGCAGCGGCCCTGTCGGGGATGATGCGCGTTTCGATATTGTCGATGTACGGCCCGTCCTCTACGAAACCGTCGCCGGCCGGAGAGTGCTTGTGGTAGTCGGGCCAGCGCTCGAGGCGGGTGCCCTCAGCGTCCCGCTGAGTAAGAGTGTACGGACCGCTGCCAGACCCCGGCGGCAGGTCCTGGATTTCCCCGTCAATGCCATGCTCTTCGACAATGCGCGGATTCACAAACGAGTAGTAGTGCCGTGCACGGTAAGTGGGAGCGTCCGCGTTAGGCCGCGACCAGTCCTCCCGCACGGTGAGATCGTCGACAGCGCTGAA
>DASCML010000188.1:0-16802 GCA_036010925.1 Dehalococcoidia bacterium
TTCGCTCCTCGAGGTCTTGATGGACCTCGAGGGTCCGATCGAGGCGCAGGCCAAACTGCTCGACTTTGGCCTCAGCCTCCCGTTGTCTCTCGATCAGGGACTGGGTCACCTGTGCCACGTTAGAGACCTGCGCCTGCAGCTGAGCCATCTCAGAGGCGATGGACGAGAGGGCACCTGCGATTTCAGCTATCCGCTTCACGGTGGTCGCCCTATTGTCCCTGTCGCTCCCGGCCTCCGACTGGAGTATTCGGAGAGCGTTTTCAAGCTCCGCCCGGGTCGTTGATATCGATGTTCGAATGTGCTCGGCATCTTCGCCTAGCTCGCGCAGTCCCTCGGGCACGCCCTTTAAGGGCGTGAACCGTGCGTTCGTCTCACGGATCGAGTGCGCCCGCTCGTCGTCGGACTTGACCAGCTCGTGCACCTGTCGGCGCAATCCTTCAAATTCGGATGCGCTGTTGGTCTGGGCCTCGCGGAGCTCACGCAGCTGCAGCTCCAGAAAAAGCAGAGTCTCCTCGATGGATCTCGCTGCAGAGTCGGCTGACATCGCTACCACTCCACGCTAAAGAATGAATTGCTCCGGAAAACGATCGAAAGGCCCACAATCTCGCTCAGGACCGTCTGCATTTGGGCTTCATTGGCCTTGAGAGTCATGATGACCAGCTCAGTGACTTGATCATCGACATTTGCCTCTTTCTGATTAACGGCAGTAATACTGACTTCGCTTCCCCCGAAATCCGATGAGATGTATGCCAGCATGCCGGCCCATTCGTCGACCTCCATGCGAAATAGTACCGCGTCTGAAGAGCTTCCTGGATCGGGCCCGGCAGCGGGGGGGGGGGTATAGTCGGCGGCGTCTGGTAGGTAGTCGCGAGGTCAGATGGGAGCATTCGCAACTCCTCCTGCCGGAATCCCCGGACCGGCGATGACCGGTTCCAATCTCGGTTGGTGCTGCACTCAGAATCCTGCTTTGTTGGCTGCCCATTCAAAGTCACCCGCGTCGGCTGAACGTAGAATTGTTGTTCGTGCTCGCTTCTCTGCAAGTGCCTCATTCAGGGCCTCGAGGCCGAGTTGCAGCTGCTGTGCTTCGGTGAGTTCGCCTTCGGCTCGTTCTTCGACTCGGATCACCCAGAACTCGGTCGTGTTTACTTCGACTGGCCCGAGCAGCGTGCCGATCTCCTGGCCGGTCACGGCTTCGCCAATGCCGTCTGCTAGAAAGGCCTCGGGGGTCGCGTCGCGAATCCCATCCTGGGTTCTTGAAACTAGGTCGATTGACTCCGTCTGGGCGATGGTTCCCATGTCCTCGCCGCCTTCGATTCGTTCAATTACAGACGCTGCGGTATCGGCGTCTGAGAGAACGACAACGCGGAGCGTGATTAGATCAGCCGTGGTCTCGATATCAGCACCGATCTGCTCGAGAAGTGCGTCCTCGACCGCCAACGCCTCGATTTTTCGGGTGTAGGTTCCGAGCGACATTCCGGTGCTGCGTAGTTCTGTGCGGAGGGCTGAGTCGAAAGCGCCACCGCCTGCTGAGATCCCGAGATCGTCGGCTATTCGCTGTTCGATGGCTTCATCGCTCAAGGCGAGTCCGCTTTCACGAGCGAGTTCAACGGCCAGGCCTTCGCGTTCGAGTTGGCTCATCAGGCCAGTCTGGAAACTGAGGGTCCGGGTCGGGTTTTCGATCGAGTAATCGACCAACCTGTCGGAGAAGTAACTGAGGGTGAACTTCTCCTCGCCGACGCGCAGAACAACCTCTCTGCCATGGCCCCAGTTGTCGTGGTACCAACCGGCGCCGGTGATTATGAGAACGGTCGCGAGCAGTAGGGCGGCTGCCGAAACGATCGCGTAGTGGATGACGCGGTCGTTATTGCGAAGATTCTGGAAGGGGCCGCGGCCGCCACTGGCCGGGCCTTCGCGGCGCCGAGCCTTGGGCAGGCCCGTTGTTCGCTCGCTCCTGCGTGACACTTCCCTGGCTAACCGCGGAGCGGGAAGACGCCGGTCTTCCGGACGTGACCGAGTGTGTAAGGCAACAGGGCCAGGTGCCGCGCCCGCTTGATAGCGGTCGCCAGTAATCGCTGATGTCGCTGGCAGGTCCCGGTCTTCCGCCTCGGCTCGATCTTGCCTCGCTCGCTGATAAAGACCCGCAGTCGCGCCACATCTTTGTAGTCTGCGCCGGGGATGTGATCGGCGCAGAACCGGCAGATCTTGCGTCGGCCGCCGTAGCGCCGGGGTGGTGGCCGGTCCGATCTCTGTGGACGTTCGGAGGGCTGTGGACGTTCGGAGGGCTGTGGACGTTCGGAGGGCTGTGGACGTTCGGAGGGCTGTCCCCCTGCAGCAGGCGCCTCCGACGGGGCCCCTGCCGCGGGAGCGGCTGGAGTCGGCGACGGCGGCCCCGGTGTTGGGCTGGGTGCCGGTGTCGAGCTGGACTCGTTACTCATGGTCTGGTCTCCCGTTGGGTTCGTGCGCCGCCGGCGCACCGGGTGTTGGGCTCAATCGCCTTATTCGAACGGGAGGTCGTCGGCTTCGATGTCGCCCCCGGCAGGACTGGCAGCCGCAGCTCTTGGCGCTGCTCCAGCCGCAGCTCTTGGCGCTGCTCCAGCCAATTCGCTAGAGCTAGCGTCGTGCGGTCCAAGAAGCTTGATGTCTTGGGCGATGATTTCCGTGCGGTAGTGCTTGACCCCCTGGTCGTCGTCCCAGGTCCGCGTTTGAACGCGACCCTCGACGTAGACCTGTTTTCCCTTTGTCACAGATTGAGCGAGACGCTCAGCGAGTTCTCTCCAGGTGACGATGTTAAACCACTCAGTTTCCTCTTTCCATTCTCCGGAACTGTCCCGCCAATTGCGGTTCACGGCGACGCTGAAGGAGGTCTGAGCGGTGCCGTTCGCTGTGTAGCGCATCTCGGGATCGCGACCCACGTTTCCGATCAGGAGGACTTTGTTAAGGCTTACCATTGGCTCTTCCTACTCCGAAGACGAAGTCTCGTCCTCAACGGTATCAGCTGAAGTCTCGTCCTCAACGGTACCAGCTGAAGTCTCGTCCTCAACGGTACCAGCTGAAGTCTCGTCCTCAACGGTACCAGCTGAAGTCTCGTCCTCAACGGTGTCGGTGGCACTGTTTTCGTCAGCATCATCCCCAGGCTCGTTGCCGCCAGCGCTGCTCGCCTCGGCGGTACTGCTCTCTGGAGCCACCGATTCCACTTCGGCAGTGGATGGGGTCGTTGATGACTCGGCGGCCTCGGTAGCGGGTGCCTCGGTAGCGGGTGGGGCACCTGCCTCTCCCTCAGGACGTCGGCGCGGCTCCCGGGGTGGGGGAGGTGGAGGAAGTTCGTCAGCGCGTACAACAAGTGCCCGATAGATGCGCTCGTCTATTCGGAAGGCATCCTGAAGAGGCTGAATGCTGTCAGCGTCGAGTTCGACTCGGCTGACGATATAGTCGCCATCCAGTGCGCCGTTGATTGGATAGGCCATTCGGCGTCGACCCCAGCGGTCCGCGCTGATGAGGCGTCCGCCGCGGGCTTCGAGGTGCGCTGTCAGGGCGTCGACGCTTGCGTCTGTTCCTCCCGACTCGGTCACCGAAAGGTCGTAGATAATGGTTAGTTCATACTCCCTCAAGGGGCTGCTCCTGCCGGGCGATGGGTTTGCCCATAACACGATGGGCCGGACCCCGGCATAGAGACGTACGGTAACACGTTCCCACTTTGCGAAGCAGAGCAGCCGTCACCTGGCTAGTTCCCGTACCCGCTCCTCGCGTCGCGCTGCCCCTCGCCGCCCGCCAACGGACGGTCTTTGGGAGCGGATTCGTAGGCCCCCCGGAAGTCTTGGAAGGGCCCGTCGCGCCATTCGAGCGCGGCTTTCAGGCCGTCCTCCCGGACTCGCTTGCCGAACTCTCCCGACGCCGGGCGATAAGCGCTCAGAGCCTGGAGTTCTGTGCCTGACCAGAGGGCGGTTCGGATGCCCATCACCTCATACTGTCGGTTAACCGAGCGCTTGGAGTACATGAGCATGTCGTTGTCGATGTTGGCCATACGAGCGGCAAAGCGCAGAGTGAAGTCTGATAGTTCGCCGGCTGGCACCGCGTAGGTTGCCCAGCCGTAGCGCTCCATATCTTTGCCCGAGATGCTGTCTCCGACGTAGGCGAACTCCCGGGCCTTGGTCATTGGCAGGTGCCACGGGGCCCACATCATGTCCATCGTTGTCATAGCCCGGACCGGTGGGTATCCGATCTTGGCGTCCTCCGCAACGATTCTGAAGTCGCAGATGCTGGCAAGCTCGGTCCCGCCAGCGAGGCAGTAACCATGGACCTGGGCGATCACCGGCTTGGCCAGGTCCCAGATCGTCCAGTTTGTGGCAACGACGTGGCGAGACCATTCCTGCGGACCGGGATGCGTCGAACCCGTATCCGGCAGCTGAGAGCGAGGATGAACGTAGGGGCTGTCGACAGCTACCCGCGATGGAGTCAAGTCATAGCCAGCGCTGAAGGCCCTTCCCTCAGACCTGAGGATTATCACGCCCACGCCCTTGTTCGCTTCGGCTTCTTTCATGGCGTGCATGACCTCGGCCCGAAGATTGTTGGAAAGGGCGTTCAGTTTTTCCGGCCGATTCAGAGTTATAAAGGCGAGTCGGTTCTCTACCTCAAACAGGATGTCCTGGTAGCTCATTGCTTCCTCCGTTGTCAGCCATTTGAGTAACTGATCCTTAATCCGCGGGAGTCTGAATCTGGGGGATCGCGGACGAGTCGCTGCGCGCCATGCAGGCTACTCCTTAGTGAGGTTGTTCGACGGCCTCATGTGGGTCACAGTGCGGGGGTTTCGCCCGAACTAGGCAGGAGCTCTGGATGTGATCCCGGGCACTGGGAATGCCCTCGCGAACTCCGCCACTTCGGCCCTGACTGCGTCCCTTGCACCATCCCCATCGGGGTCCTTGAGGACCCGAACGATCCAGTCGGCCGTCTGTCGAATCTCGGCGGGTCCCAACCCTCTTGAAGTGAGGGCGGGTGTACCAAGCCTCAGACCGCTCGTGATGAAAGGCGAGCGTTCGTCGTACGGGATAGTGTTCTTGTTGGTGATTATCCCAGAGCCCTGGAGCGCATTCTGGGCCTTCATCCCGCTAATCCCGACCGAATTGCAGTCGACAAGCACGAGATGGTTGTCAGTTCCCCCTGAAACCAGCCTTATTCCCCCGGCTGAGAGGCGCTCGGCCAGTACCGCCGCGTTCTCAACTATCCGCTGGGAGTAGTCCTTAAAGGACGGCTGGAGAGCTTCGGCGAATGCAACAGCCTTACCCGCGATTGAGTGGAGGTGAGGTCCTCCCTGGGTCCCCGGGAACACGGCTTTGTCGAGAGCCTCGGCGTGCTCGGTTTTGGTCAGCGCCAGCGCCCCTCGCGGTCCGCGCAGGGTCTTGTGCGTGGTGGTAGTGGTCAGGTCGGCGTGGGGGATCGGTGAGTCATGGACTCCGCCCGCCACAAGTCCGGCGAGGTGTGACATGTCGACCATCAGCAGCGCGCCGGAATCCCGCGCTATGTCGGCAAAACCGGCGAAATCAATGGCCCGTGGATAGGCCGTTGCTCCCGCCACTATGATCCGGGGCTTCTCGGACAGGGCCAGTCGGCGCACCTCTGCCATGTCAATGACTTCGTTCTCTCGGTCCACGGTGTAGGGAACGAAGTGGTAGAGGCGGCCGCTGAAGTTGACGGGCGAGCCGTGGGTCAGGTGTCCACCCTGCGTCAGCTCCATTCCCATGATCGTATCGCCAGGCTCGGCAAAGGCCAGGTAGGCGGCCATGTTCGCCTCGGCACCGCTGGTCGGTTGCACGTTGGCGTGCTCGGCTCCGAACAGTTCCTTGGCTCGTTCGATAGTGAGCTGCTCCAGCCTGTCTGAATGCTGGTTCCCAGCGTAGTAGCGCTTGCCCGGATAGCCTTCAGCATACTTGTTCGTGAACACGGACCCGGTTGCTTCGAGAACAGCCGAAGAGGCGTAGTTCTCGCTGGCGATCATTTCCAGGGTCTCTATCTGGCGGGTCTGTTCGTCGGCGATAATCTCGGCGACGGCGGCATCATCAGAGGCGAGGACGCTCACTTGGGAACTCCTGACATGGTCGGTGGGTTCGAGCGTAACCGGCAGCGAAGAAACGCGCTGCTGTTCTGGTCGTGGATGACTGTCCCCGGCGCCCCCGGAGGCTCTCAACAAGAACTCTATTCTGGCCACGGCCCTAGAATCGACCTATGGCTGACGCCAACCCGCGCAGTGGACCGTCCCCTCGGACGGCCGCGTTCGCACTGGCCGCGCTGACCGTCGCCTTTGGCTTCGCCGGGTCACGGATACTCGGTGTCTTCAGGACCGTCGCCATCGCTGATGCATTCGGGTCGAGCCCCGAGCTTTCCGCTTACTGGGTTGCTTTTCGAATTCCTGACCTGATCTTCCAGGTGATTGCTGGTGCCACCGTGGGCAGCGCGTTTATCCCGATCTTTTCTCGGGTTCATACGCGCGAAGGCTCTGACAGGGCCTGGCGGCTCGCAAGTAACGTTCTCACAGTCGTCGCCCTCGGCACAGCTGTGCTCTGTCTAATCGCACTGATCTTCGCTCCACTCATCGTTCCTCTGACCGCTCCTGGCCTGGGGGAGGAGACCGGCCAGAGAGACGAGCTGGTCGACAAGGCAGTGGACCTGACCCGCCTTATGCTTCTATCGCCTCTGCTGTTTTCGATAAGCGGGGTCGTGACGGGAATCCTGAACGCCCGCCAGCAGTTCCTGCTCCCCGCCCTCGCACCGATGGTCTACAACCTCTCGATAATCTTCGGCGCGATAGTGCTCTCAGGTCCGTGGGGAACGGAAGGACTCGCTGTTGGAGTGGTGCTCGGCGCTCTTCTCCATCTTCTCATCCAGCTGCCGGGCCTTGCCCGCGAAGCGATGCGCTTCAGAGCGCTTGTGGACCTCCGAGATGCTGCAACACGGGAAATCGGGCGCCTGATGGCGCCCCGCGTATTTGGGCTCGGTGCTGCCCAGATGAACTTCGTGATCACCACCTTTTTCGCTTCGCGGGTTGACGACCGAGCCATCGCAAATATCTCGTACGCCTGGGTGATCGCGCAGCTCCCACTTGCCCTTTTTGGAATGGCCCTGTCGACTGCGATGTTTCCACGGTTGGCCGAACACGTGGCGAGGGATGACCGGGTGTCGATGGCCAGGGGAGTCGCTGACACCTTGCGAACGATCATGTTCTTCACCGTGCCGGCGGTCATTGGGCTTGCCTTCCTCCGCGAGCCGATCACCGTGCTTCTGCTCCAACGAGGAGAGTTTGGCCCCGATGACGCCGCGCTCGCGTCGGCCGCCGTTGCGTTTTTCTGCATTGGAGTGGTCCCCCAGGCCGGAATCGAAATTCACAGCCGCGGCTTCTACGCTCTCGGCGATACCCGGACTCCTGTCATTCTCGCTATAGCCGCGGTGGTGATAAACGCGATGATAAGTGCGGCGCTCTGGGATCCATTCGGTATTGAAGGGCTGGCTTTCGCCGTGTCGGCCGCATCGTGGGCCGAGTGGGGCCTCCTGTACGCGATCTACCAGCGCAGAATCGATCCCGATGCGTTCACTGCGCTTGAGTCGCTTGCTCCCGTAGCGCTGGCCGCCGCCTCGATGGCAATAGTCCTCGCAGCCCTATCGACCGACATGACTGCGGATGGCGCCGGGGATTCATTCGCCTGGGTGCTTGTTGGAAGCTTGGTTGGTGGACTCGTCTTCGGATCTCTCTCGATCGGGTTCCGCGTTCCGGAGGCTATGTCCGCCGTGAGGCGACTGAGAGGGCTGTTCGGGAGAGTCAGAGACAATTAGTTCTGTCTTTCACAATCGACTTGGGCCATGCTAACCTTTCGCGTGCTTTGCGAGGCTCTTCTCCGATTACCGAAGAGCTGTTGGAAGCCTGATATTCCGATTGACCGTTAGTGGCCGGTCGAGGAGGCGAGAAGAACGTGAAAATCATCGTCTGCGTCAAGCAGATTCCGGATCCGGAGACGCCGGCTGCGTCGTTCCGTGTGGACGAGGCAGCCAAGAAGGTGGTGCCGGCTCAGGGGATCGCGCCAGTCGTCAATCCTTACGATCCGCAGGCCACCGAAGCCGCTTTGCGTCTCAAGGAGGCAGCCGGCGAAGGCAGCGTTACGGTCGTGAGCCTTGGAGAGGAGTCCGCGAGGGACGCGATCAAGCACGCCCTCGCCATGGGGGCCGACGAAGGCGTCCTGGTGACAGGCCCTGAATTCGATGGAATCGACAATTTCCAGACAGCGGTCGCCCTTGCGAAGACGATCGAAAAGCTGGAAGGAGCGGACCTGGTCCTGATGGGTCGCGCGTCCGCTGACTGGGATATGGGCGTTGTTCCCAGTGGCGTTGCTCAGATTATGGGAGTGCCGTTTGTGTCGGTGGCCAAGAGCATCGACAACAATGGCGGGATACTTCGCGTCGAGCGAGTTCTCGACGATGGTTTCCAGACAGTCGATGTGCCCACGCCGGCTGTGGTCTCGATTTCGAATGAGTTCGGTGAGCCCCGGTATCCGCAGCTGAGGCAGATAATGTTGGCCGCCAAGAAGACCGTTCAGGTCTGGGGCGCAGATGACATTGGCATTGCTGGGAGCGAGTCTGGGGAGGCGAATCGATGGTTTCCTCTCGAAGCGCTGTACGTGCCTACGGTTGAGAGCAACGTCGAAATCATCGAGGGCGATTCGCCTGAAGAGAAGGCTCGCAACCTCGCTCTGAAGTTGCGCGACGCCAAGTTGGTATAAGGGGGGGACCGGACAATGGCAGGCATTCTTGTCGTCGCTGAGGTAATCGGGGGAGAGCTCTCCCCCACTTCACTTGAGCTACTGGGCGCCGCCCGGAAGCTTTCATCAGAGGGTGCCGGCTCCGTCACGGCATTCGTGGCCGGTGAGGATCATGCTCAGGCGTTGATCTCTGGCGGTGCCGACGCTGTCGTCGCAGGTACTGCGGCGTTTACGTCCTATGACACTTACCTTCCCGCGGTGGACGCTGCCATCGAGCAGTCGGGCGCTGATATCGTTTTGGTGGGGCAGTCGAGCCTTGGCCGGGACCTGGGTCCTGCTATCGCGTTCCGCCATAAGGTGGCCGTGTCCATGGACACGAACGCGATGGGGATCGACAACGGGCGACTTCGCGCCACCCGCTCCGCGTATGGCGGCAATGCTCGGGCTGAGCATACTTTTCAGGGCGATCTTCAGGTTGTGACAGTTAAAGGAAAACAGTTCGACGCGCTCGAGCCGGACTCATCGCGAACGGGCTCTGTGACCACCACGGACGCGATCGGCGAGACGTCGATCTCGATCGTCTCGACGGATAAGGCCGAATCCGAGGGCATAAAGCTCGAAGACGCGGACGCCATCGTTAGCGGCGGCCGGGGCCTGGGCGACGCAGCTGGTTTTGCGGGTCTGGAGGAGCTGGCGGCGCTTCTGGGAGGGGCCGTTGGAGCGAGTCGGGCAGCCTGCGATCTCGGCTGGTACCCGCCCTCGCAACAGGTGGGGCTCACGGGCAAGACAGTTACGCCGAACCTCTATATCGCTGTTGCCATCTCCGGGGCCAGCCAGCACATGGCCGGCATGACGGGAGCCAAGAACATCGTCGCCATCAACAAGGATGAGGACGCGAACATGGTCCGGGTCAGTCGGTTCGCCGTGATCGAGGACTACAAGAATGTGGTTCCTGCACTGGTAGAGGAGATCCAGAAGCTCTTGTAGCTATCCGAAGGCATCGGAGTCGACGCTTGGACGCCTCGGGTCGGCTGCCGTATGTCTCGTGTCCAAGGGGCCTGTTCGATGCGAACGGTGGCACTCGGATTGTTGAGCATCCTGGTCCTTTCCTCACGACCCAGGATCGACAGCGGCCCCGTTTGAATCAGTAGCTCTTCGTGAAAACGATGGCACGCAACGTCCGGCTCTCGGTCGCTGTTAACAGCTGCCCGGCCGCTAGGATTCGGCGATCTCCAGCTCAAACTCAACAGCATCCCGGAGGTCGAACACGTAGTAGACCATACCGAGCACGTGTAAAGCGCACTCTCTGAGGGGCTGCTCCTCCCAAACTTTGCCATATTCAGTCTCGGCTTCCAGGACCAGGTCGCCGGTTCCGCCGTACTCGTCGTCCGGCAGAAAGCCCATCGAAAAAAGGAGGGCGATTTGCGCGTCCCAGAGGTCGTAGTCACCCGGCAGCGATACAGATATCCAGTTCGATTCCCCGGCCAGCTGCACCTCGAGGGACTCCGCTCGAAGCTGTACTCCGCGGGCCGGATCGGAATCGTCCGTCAGCCGTATGAGCGCGGCGGTAAAAGGCTCCACGAGGGCGTCCAGTTCCGGTACGACGCTCACGCTGGTTCGCTCCGTGCCCGATCGGAAGTCTCTCGTCCGGCGATTCGTCCGAAGACCGCTCCCCGGATCACGGATGATGCACCGGGATAGTTGTCATAGAAGAACTCACCGATCGTCTCACCGGCGGCGTAGAGGCCCGCTATCGGACCACCCCTTGTGTCCAGCACCCTAGCGCTGGTATCGCACTTCAGTCCCCCGAACGTGAACGTGATTCCGCCGGTCACTGGAATGGCGATGAAAGGCGGTGTGTCCAGGGGAAGGGCCCAGTTGCTTTTCGGCGGGCTGACGCCCTCGGTTCGCTTACCATCGAGATTGTCGAGGTCGTAGTCGCCCGGCTGCACGGCCGAGTTGAAGCCTTCTATGGTTTGGATGAGCGCCTCGCGTGGGACCTGCAAGGCCCGCGCCAGGCCAACAAGCGTGTCGGCCTGGATTGGAGGCCCAACGGGGCGCCATGCGCGAGCAAACTCCTCGCGCTGGAACGCCTGCTGGTCAAAGATGCACCAGGCGCTGCCGCCCGCGTGATCAATGATGCGCTTCGAAAACTTCACGTACGTATGGTCCCTAAAGTCTTCACCCTCATCGATGAAACGGTTGCCGTGTCGGTCTACGAAAATCCCCATCTGGTAGTTGTATAAGGCGGTCACGCCGCACTCGATGGTGGGAGAGCGAGCGTCAAGAACGGCAGAGTGGTAATCGCCCCATTGGCCTGCCGGCTGGGCACCAGCGTCGATTGCCATGCGGAGCCCCTCGCCGGTGTTGTAGCGACTGCCTCTCAGGATTAGCGAGTCGGCCGCGCTGCCGAGGTACTTCGTCCGCATTTCCACATTCGCCTGGAAACCGCCGCAGGCCAGAACGGTGCCGCCATCGGCCGTGATATCTACCACGCCCTCGGGACTATGGCACCGTACTCCCCTCACCGTCCGGCTTTCATCAACGAGCAGGTCGACAGCAGTAGTGTCATAGCTGACAACACCGCCCATGGATTGGAGCCGGCGGTGGAGCAGATCCACGAGACCCTGCCCGCCGGCCGACGGGCTTCGACGGTAGCCTGCCGTGTGGGGATAGCCAGGCTCCCATTCAACGCCTAGACCGGTTAACCATTCGACTGTCTCGCGAGCGCCCTCACACAAAGTGCGGACAAGTTCCCGGTTTGCTCGACCACCGGATATGCGCATGAGGTCGTCAAACATTTGTTTGGGCGAGTAGTCGCGAGGGCTAAAGTCGTCAGCTTCGTGAGGGAATCGCATCTGGGCGTCTGCAAAGCGAGTGTTTCCTCCCCGCTCGGCGCGCGGAGCCTTTTCTAAGAGCACTGTCACAGCCTCCGATTGGGCCGCGGTCAGCGCGGCACTAAGACCGGCGATTCCGCCTCCGACTATTACCGAGTCGAATGAGTAGGTAGCGGCGGCTCCGGGCGACCCGAAGGGAACGCTCATAGCTCTCTCAATCCAACGACGCTAGTTCGCCCGAGATTACCCCATCGGGTAAAATTCCGCCGCACACAGAACCGGCCCATGGAGGGCCCTTTTCGCGGAGCACCATGAATACTATCGAGTTTCTCCAGATTACGTCGGCGGTCGTACCGGACCGCGAAGCACTCGTTGAGCACGGTGGAGCAGGCAAGCGCATCACGTACGGGGAGATGTACCCGGCGGTGGTGAAACTTGCGAATGCCCTCCAGGGACTGGGGGTCGAGAAGGGTCACAAAGTAGCGGCCATGGCAATGAACTCCGCCGACTACGTGCTCGCGTACTACGCCTGCGCCATGCTTGGCGCCACCTTTGTGCCGCTCAACAACCGGGCCAAGGACGAAGAGCTGACGCACATGATCAATATGAGCGAATGCCGTGTGATCTTCGTTGGCCAGAGGTATATCGAACTGCTCGAACGGATTCGCCAGACGCTTGAGCACACTGAGCATTACGTCTGCATCGATGGCGAGGCCGAAGGGTTCATTGATTGCAACAAACTCGTCAGCGAAGCGGGCGACGATGAGATCTGGACCGACATTGATGATCACGACGCTACGATCATCATTTTCACTTCTGGAACCACGGCTCTTCCCAAAGGGGTTCAGCTCACGTACCTCGACATGACGAAGTACGTCACTAATCAAAATCCGGCGGACCCGGATCTCCATGAGAAGGTGCTGGCATCGGTGCCATTTTTCCACGTTGCCGGAGCCACGACCATGATGATGTCGGTCTGGAGCGGCCGCACCCTGGTGATCCTTCCCCAGTTCCTACCCGAGGACTGGCTGGGCGCGGTTCAGAACGAGGGCGTAACCCATTCCTTCGTCGTTCCGACAATGCTAAAGAGGATCATGGAAGTCTCAGATTTTGAAAGTTACGACATCTCGAAACTCGTGAACATCACGTATGGCGCTGCGCCAATGCCCTTCGAAGTTGTGCGCAATGCTTGTGATGTCTTTCCCCCGAAGGGCGTTGGCCTGATCAACGCGTATGGGCAGACCGAGTCCACGGCCACACTTACCTTCTTGGGGCCCGAGGATCATGACCTCAGCGAGGATACGGAGGTCAAGGAGCAGCGACTGCGCTCGGTTGGAAAGCCGATGCCGGATGTCGAACTCGGCATTATGGACGACAGGAACAACCTCCTCGGTACTAACGGCGAGGGGGAGATTTGCATTCGCTCCGATCGTGTGATGAAGGGCTACTACCAACAAGAAGACGCCACCAGCACGGCCATCATCGATGGCTGGCTTCACACCGGCGACGTCGGGAAGATCGACCATGGTGGGTATCTTTTTATTACCGGCCGGAAGAAAGATCTCGTAATTCGCGGTGGGGAGAACATCTCGCCCGGTGAGATCGAAAACGTGCTTGAAATGCACCCGGCCATTGAAGAGGCGGCGATTATCGGCGTTCCCGACGTCGAATGGAGCGAGGTCGTCAAGGCCGTCATCGTCTTGAAGCCGGGAGGCTCTGTCACGGTTGACGAGATCAGCTCCTTCGCGAAGTCGCACTTGGCCTCGTTCAAGGCCCCCCAATACGTCGCCGTGGTCGATGAGCTCCCTAGGAACCAGATGGGGAAGGTCCTCAAGACAGATCTTCGAAAGACCCACGGGAGCGCCACTAACGAGCTGGTTTCTTGATAGGTCCCTTGAAACGCCGGGAGTGAACCATGCAGCAGGACCGAGACCAGGGCCAGAAGCGCAGGGTGTTTCGGCTGCGTGGCAGCGTAATGGGATGGGTCATCCCGATTGCGATTCTTGGGGCGATCTCGTCGTTCGAAACAGCGCGTACCGGGGATGCCAGCCGAGATGTGTTTTTCAATATCTCCTACCCGGTCATCATGTATTTCGTATTCGTTCTAACCGTTGCGGTGATTCTCGGCGCGTTTATCCAGCGTCTCCGTATTTGGCGACTGGGACGACCACAGGCGGTGTTCTCGGATGTGGGCGCCCGGCTCACCAACGCCTTGACGATGGGAGCTGCAACAAGCCGGGTTAAGAACGACCGGTATGCGGGCGTGATGCACTGGAGCATCTATTCCAGTTTTATCGTGCTCACACTGGTGACTGCCATCTTGGCGGTGGACGATTACCTTCCTCTCGTGTTCAGAAACGATGCCGAACACGCTTTCCTGAAAGGACCGGTGTACCTCGGCTACAGCCTCATCGGCGACGTGTTTGGGGTCGTGGGCCTCGTCGGAATTGGGATGGCGGTTTTTCGGCGTTACTTCAGACGGCCCGACCGTCTTGACTGGGACAGGCGGGCGACCGAGGACGCGTTAGTGGTTGGGCTTCTGGGGTTCGTACTCTTCACGGGATTCATCGTCGAGGGTCTGCGCATACGGGGAGATGAGATCCCGGCAGGCAACGAAGACTGGTCGCGGTGGTCGCCGGTTGGGTACCTGGTTGCTCAGGTTCTCGATGGAGTTGGTGCGGAGTCGGCCCTCGATTTCCACAAGGGTTTTTGGTGGGCCCACGTGGTCGGCGCGTTTGTCCTCTTGGGCTTGATGTCCGTCACGAAATTCCGGCATATTGTCTTTGCGCCAATAAACGGCTTTCTGAAGCGCCCTATGACACAGGGTTACCTTGCCCCGATGGGGGATTTCGAGAAGCTCATGGAGAGTGGCGGTGGCCTTGGGGCGGGGCGTCTCCCAGACTTCACGTGGAAACAGCTTTTTGATGCGGATACCTGCGTGCGCTGCGGGCGCTGCACAGATGTCTGTCCCGCCTGGGCGGCAGGGCAACCGCTTTCGCCGATGATGATCATCCAGGACCTAAAGAACTACATGAACCACGCTGGGCCTCTGCTGATTGACGGCAAGGATCCGGATTCGGAGCTGGAGCAGCCGCTGGTCGGCGGTTACATCAAGGACGAAACCCTTTGGGCCTGCAGGACTTGCATGGCTTGCGTTCAGGAATGCCCCGTGATGGTCGAGCATGTTCCGACGATCGTGGATATGCGCCGGTATCTGGTGATGGAGCAGGCCAGGGTGCCAGCGACGGCGCAGGCCGCGCTGCAGAATATCGAGCAGAGGGGCAATCCCTGGCGCGGAACCCAGCTCACACGGACCAGCTGGATTGAAGAACTCCAGTCCGGTGGCGTCGAGGTTCCAACGTTTGACGGTTCCCAGGAATACCTCTTCTGGGTGGGTTGTTCAGGGGCGCTGGTGGAGCGCAATGTTCCCATCACCCAGGCGGTTGCCAAACTGCTGCTTGAAGCTGACGTGAGCTTTGGTGTGCTGGGGCAGGCGGAGACCTGCAACGGCGACCCGGCTCGAAGGATGGGCAACGAGTTCTTGTTCGCCACCATGGCTGAAGCGAATGCCGAAGCTCTGAATGAGGTTGGGGTGCGGCGCATCATCACCGCCTGCCCTCACTGCTTCAACACTTTCAAGCACGAGTACGGCGATTTCGGTGGGAACTACGAGGTGATTCATCACTCGGAGTTCCTGCAGAATCTGGTTGCACGCGGCAAGCTGACTCCTTCGGAGCCCCTTGGAGAGCAGATCACGTTTCACGATTCGTGCTATTTGGGCCGGGGCAACGGCGTATTCGATTCGCCGCGGACTACTCTCAGCTCGATCCCAGGCTCGTCGCTGGTCGAAATGCCTAGGAACCGGGAGAAGGGCCTCTGTTGCGGAGCCGGCGGAGGCAACATGTGGCAGGAGGAGTCGGGGACGCGGGTCAACCACCTACGGGCGGCCGAGGCTGCGAACACCGGCGCAGGAATCGTTGCGACCGCTTGCCCATTTTGCATTCAAATGTTCGAGGATGGGATCCCCGCGGTTCAACCGGAAGAGGACCGGCGGACGATTCGAGCCCTCGATATCGCCGAACTGCTCGAGGTAAGCGTGCGGCCTTCTGTTGGCCGGGCCACTTCCACCGGGGACGAGATCGATCAGTCAGAGTAGCGGCGATCCGCGTCTGTCAAGGCTGTCGAAGGCCAAGTACATGGCGGTTGCTCGCGCCTCGACTTTCTGCCGCGTGTAGGGATGCATGAATAAGTAGAGTTCGTTGTTCTTGATTGCGGACAGCGTATGGGTCGCGAACGCTTCAGTTTCGATCACGAATTGGCGATTCAGTGCCCGTCCTGCCTCGGGACCCCGAAACGACGTTGCCTGTTTCTGCCGGAATCGAGGAGGTTGGTCTCTGCCCCGTCCGGACAAAGCACTGTTACGCCGACTCCGAAAGGGTCTAGTTCTGATTTGAGAACCTCCGATAGCGCCACGATCGCATGCTTGGTGGCGGTGTAGATTCCGATGTCACCGCCGCCGCGGGCGACGATGCCGGCAATTGAAGAGGTGTTGACGATGTGACCACCTTCGCCCTGGTCGCGAATCCTTCTCCCGAACGCTTCGATTCCGTGGACCGTCCGCTAGAGATTCACTCCCATGGTCCAGTCCCAGTCGGAGCTGGCGGCTTCGATGAGCTGTTGAAACGAGACCATGCCTGCGTTGTTACAAGGGACGTGTACTGACCCGAACTCATCCCAGGCTCGGTTAGCCAGTGTCTGGACATCAGCTCGGACCGAAACAGCGACTGCGACAGGGAGTGCCTTGGTACCAAGAGCCTGGACCTCGGCGGCCACCTTTTCCGCTGCAGATCGTTCGATGTCCGCCAGCACAACGTTCATCCCTTCACCGGCGAATGCCAATGCGAGGCCCCGCCCGATGCTACTCCCCCCACCGGTAATCACTGCTGTGCGACCCGTAAATTCTATCGTTGCTGCTCCTTCCGGCGCCGGCAGATCGTCCCTTGTCCGGCGCCGGAGTGGTCCTATTTACGAACGTTTTACGGCCGTTGTGCTGAGCGATCATGGCTTTTCACGGTTCGTGGTGCATCTAGGTCGGTGTTTGGTAGGGTAACCTCCAGCGATGGGCCTGCGCCCTGGGAAAAGGAAGTCGTTATGAGGCTGATTCCAAACGGTGTCATCGGCGTTGCAGTTGGAAGCCTCGTGCTCGCCGGGGTTATCGGAGCGTCAC
>DASCML010000189.1:0-11109 GCA_036010925.1 Dehalococcoidia bacterium
AGCGACCATGTAGCGATTCCCCGGGACGCTGCTTACCCACCCTCTGCTTACATTATCGAACCCCTTATCGCGCTTTCTTGGGCCGCTGCTGCGACGAAGACCATCGGTCTCGGAACTACCGTGCTCATCGTCTCGATGCGACAACCGGTGGTGCTCGCGAAGATGCTCTCGAGCATCGATGTCCTAAGCGGGGGGCGAGTGATCGTTGGGGCTGCAAGCGGGTGGCTCGAGAAGGAGTTCGACTCCCTGGGCGTCAAATTCGCAGACCGCGGACAGCGTTGTGACGAAGCGATCGACATCATGCGACGCTGCTGGGATGAGGACCCGATCGACCTCGAAGCGCCGGCCAGTGACGTGAAAATGGTGGACATGCGGATGAAGCCGCAGCCAGGTCGAAAGATCCAGATCTGGGTCGGAGGCCATTCCGGTCCCGCCATCAGACGAGCGATTGAGCGTGGCGACGGCTGGCACGGTGGCTTTCAGTCAGCCGAAGCAACAGCTCCGTTCGTCGAGAAGCTTCGAGCGGGACGTCCGGAAGAAGCCTACACACTCTCCATGCGTACACGCTGGGACGCTCTTGAAGATGACGGAAGCTCGATTCTCAAAGACCTCGAGGACCTGGAGAGAGTCGGCATTCAGCACGTGGTGGCGGAACCACGGCAGCGCGATCTCGATTCCTGGCTACGCTGCGGCGAAGCCTTCGCACGGATACTTGAGAAGCACGGAAGGGCCGGCTAGGACGAAGGTATCCCAACCATCCCCGTGCTGCGTACTTGGCTTAGAGCATCTCCAGCCCGTGTTGCCGATGAACGCTAGCGCCTCGCCGCCGATCGCAGCGCTCTCTTCGACCGGGAGAATTGGTCTGGCATCCAACTGCAGCCAGGGCGTGAACGGGGCTGTCGCTCGAGCCGACATAGCCGCGTCGGGAGCCTTGATTATGGCGGCACCGCCGGCGCTGTCAGCAAAGCCGTAGAAGTCTTTGAACCCGGCGTTTTCCGGCGGCTGCCGGTTGCTGAATACGGCGAGCAAACAGGCTGAACCTTCGTCGGAAGTGTCAATGAAATCCCCGATGATGTGAAACAGCATGATCCCAATCATTGATCCGGGTGAACCCACCTCAGGCAGAGGTCCTGAGGCGAGACAACGACGGCCGACTCAAGAGCTTGATCAACTGCCCGCGAAGGCCGCCGGCTCGGGCTTTCTTGTCGGACCGTCTGTGGTCACGACGCGAGGTTCTCCGGGCCTGCGGGGAGGGGTCGCGAGGATGAAGAAAACCGACCCGAGCCCGGCAAGAAGGGCGAGAATCGTGAAGCCGACTTCGTAGCCACCCGTTGCATCCGCCGTGGCGCCAGCGACTATTGGCCCGGACATCATCCCTATCATCACGATCATCGAGGAGAAGCCCACGATCGTGCCGAAAGAGGATCTCCCGAAGTAGTCGGCCCTTATCGCCTGCATCAGTGGCCCGCGCCCACCCCACGCTGATCCGTGGAGAAGGGCAAACACAATGATCATCCAGAATGCGGTGGCGTAGGCGAGGAGCAGGAGGGCTGACATGTGCCCCACCATACAGATGACGATGATGATTCGCTTGTTGACCCGGTCCCCGAGATAGCCGCCAACCAGCTGTCCAACCAGCTGCATAATCGTCAGCAGGGCTACGATAAGAGCCGCCTGGGTAAGCGAATATCCGAGCTTCTCGTTGACATGAAGGACCAGGTGAACCATCACTGCCGAGACGACCAACAACGCTGAGCCGTGCCCAAGTGAGAGGAGCCAGAACGCCCGGGTCCGTAGCGCCTCACGGGCTGTGAAGTCATCGTTTAACGATGGCGCGAGGGCGCTCCCGTCGCCAACGATCTCCACGAGCGGGTCTCCGTCTACGGTCAGTCCGTAATCTTCCGGCCTTCGCCGGATGAACGAGACCACCACGTTCCCGACGATCAAAGTAACGACGCCGGATATGAACGCCGTTGCCCGCCAGCCAAGCGATTCGAAGGAAATCGCCACCAGGGGAATCAGCAGCCCCCCGATCGCGAAACCGGTGGACAGCAGTCCAAGGGCAAGAGCGCGCCTGCGCTGGAACCAGTTCACGACGGCAACGGTCAGGGTCATAAAGCCTGCAAGGCTCACGCCCACCGCGATAAAGAAATAGGCGGCAAAGAACTGCCAGGGAGACTGGATCTGGCTGAAGAGAATGAAGCCCACGCCCATGATGTTCACGCCGACTCGCGTGACCATTCCCGCTCCGAAACGATCGACGACTGCGCCCTGGATCGGGCCGAGAAGCCCGGTCTCAACCCGGGTCATCGCAAAACCGGCCGAGAGCATGGTCTTGCTCCAGCCGAAGTGATCACGGAGTGCCGCCGCATATACGCTAAATGACTGCAAGACCAACCCACCGACGAGCATCTGCACGACCATCCCAGCACAGACAATCCACCAGCCGTAGAACACACCACGTGGATTGGGGATGGAAATCACTTGGGCTCCTTGAGTTCAGCCAACGGAAAGTACGCCTCGCTCCGGGTTCGACGATTGCGCAGTCGCCGGCCGAGCCTTATTCCGCCAAATCCCATCACCAGCATTGACTCTGGATCGGCCGATACCTCGCCAAGACCGCGCCCAAGCCCTCGGATGCCAGCCACGTAATATTAGCAGCGCCGAATCGGCCCACCGCTCGGCTTACAGCTCAAAGCTTGAGGCTGGTTTTAGCGGCCTTGAACTGCTCAAACCAAAAGCCATCCGCCTTCAACAGCCAACGTCTGGCCGGTGACGTACGAAGATGCCTCCGTGCTGAAAAAGAGGACCGCTCTGCCGATCTCGTCCGGCGTGCCGGGACGGCCAAGGGGAATATTCTGTGCCCGGGCTCCCGCCGTAGGGCCGCTCAGTCCCGTCGCCTTCGAGGGCGGTGTGGAAATCGGAGGGAGATCTCCGCTCTGGATCCTCGCTAACGTCTCCACCGGCACGAGGCCCGGCGCCACCGCATTTACGCGGATTCCATGTGGGGACAAATCGAGGGCCAGCGTTTTCGTGAAGAAGTTAGCACCGGCCTTGGCCGAATCGTAGTTCACTCCTAGGAACGGGTGGATACCATCCACCGATGTGATGTTCACTATCGTGCCGCCCCCACCTCGCTCAATCATGTGGTGGGAAACGACCTTGCAACAGACGAACAGGCTATCGAGATTGACCGCTCTGATCTTCTCCCAGTCCTCCATGGACATGTTGTTGATGGTGCCTGATGACCGGTACGAGCCGGCGTTATTCACAAGAACATCGATCCGGCCCGTCGTTTCGAGAACGCTCTCGACGCCGACCTCGACTGATTCGATGTCGGTGACGTCAACCGTCTTGGCGCTTGCTGCTCCGCCTGCTCCTTCGATTGCCCCCGCGACTAACGCTGCCCCATCGCCATCGATATCGAATATAGCCACCTGGGCTCCCGCCTCGGCCAGCAAGTGGGCGATGCCCTCACCGATACCAGTAGCGGCGCCGGTGACGATGGCCGTTTTGCCGTCGAGCGACAGCAGGTTTCCAACGCGCTTTTCCATATCCATTCCTTAATCAAATTGCCTCAGGGACAATACATCAGCGTAAGAGTGGGCCGCCAGCGCGATCCGACAGGGAAAGTGAAGGCCCCGGGATGTCGTAGATTAGCACCGTGCATCTATCTCGATTGCTGTTTCGGCTCGCACTGGGACGGCGTCTTCCTCGCTCTTCCGGGCGACTCCGCGTCGAGGGCCTCCAGTCCGCGGTCGAGATTCGGCGCGACAAATTCAGCATTCCCCACATCGAGGCCGCCAACTCAGCCGACGCCTGGTTCGGCCTCGGCTTCTGCCAGGGCCAGGACCGTTGGTTCCAGATTGAAACGCTGGTACGACTGGCCCGCGGATCGCTGGCTGAACTCGCCGGAGCAGACGTCGTCCCTCTCGACCGATTGTCGAGGCGTATCGGGTTCCGCCGCGCAGCTGAAGCTCAGTTACCGATCATCGACTCCGCCTATCGGGAGATGGCGGAGGCCTTCGCCGCCGGGGCCAACGAAGGTGTCCGTCGCGGACTCTCGCGTCGACCGCATGAGTTCGCACTGCTTCGCTCGGAACCCATGACGATGGATGCGGTCGACGTCCTCGGGATCGGCAAGATCCAGTCCTTTCTGATCCCATCCAACTGGGACGCCGAGCTGATGCGGCTGAAAATCCTGACGGAAGACGGCCTTGAAGCTTTGCGATCGCTCGACCCGGCATATCCCGGCGACCATCCGGTGACGAGTCCGCCAAGTACGCTGGCCGGCCCAGCGATCGACCGGCTCGCCGGGGACATCGAGCGACTGAGGAACATCGCCGGCGACTTCGGTGGTTCGAATAACTGGGTGGTCGGACCGGGACGAACAGAAAGTGGCCGGGCGCTCCTGGCGAATGACCCTCACCTCTCGCCGACCCTTCCACCCCACTGGTACCTGGCACATCTGCACGCGCCCGACTGGCACGTTGCCGGGGCCGCTCTCGCCGGCACGCCCGCCATCCTGGTCGGGCATAACGACGTAGCGGCCTGGGGAGTCACGGCCGGCTTTGTCGATAACACAGATCTTTTCGTGGAGCAGCTGAGTGCAGACGGAGCCAGCGCCTTTCATGGAGCTCAGTATGTGCTCTGCGAGATGCTGCGCGAGACGATTCACGTTCGCAGGGGGAAATCGGTGGTCGAAAACGTGGCCGTCACACACA
Source organism: Dehalococcoidia bacterium (assembly GCA_036010925.1). GTDB lineage: Bacteria > Chloroflexota > Dehalococcoidia > Tepidiformales > Tepidiformaceae > DASCML01. The sequence goes on from DASCML010000189.1 coordinate 4,725, forward strand.
ACGGACCGATCATCGGGCCGGCGCTGGAGGGCGAGCCCGGTGCAGTGTCGATAAAGGCAACCTGGCTCGAGGCCCTGCCGGTCACCGGAGCCCTTGGGTTGTACCGGGCCAAGAGCATGAACGATGTGCGTGTGCTCGCAAGGCACTGGCCTCTCTCCAGTCAAAACGTGGTTTACGCCGACATCCAGGGGAATATCGGTTGGCAACTGTTCGGGGACAGCCCGGTACGGAAGACAGGCGCCGGCCTCATACCCTCTCCGGGATGGGAGCCTGACTCCGCCTGGCCCGAAGGGCTCTTGCCACCGGATAGGCTTCCGTCGCTGCTGAATCCCGAGAGCGAGTACATCGCCACGGCAAACAACAAACCGGAGTCCGATGGGGAGGTCTTCTTGGGCGCGGACTGGCTCGACGGGTACCGGGTGGCCCGAATAGGCGAGTTAATTCGGGAGCGGCGGGACTGGGGAGTTGCAAGTGCACAGAACCTGCAGATGGACCGGCTGACCCTTCTCTGGCGAGAGGTCCGGACTGCGATAGAGCAGCTCGAGCCTACATCGGACGATGCCGTCATCGGCGCAGGTCTACTCAAGTCCTGGGACGGAGTGGCTGAGGCAGATTCGGTGTCGGCATCAGTATTCGAGTTCTTCCTCTCCGAGATGGCGCACAGGATGGTGCAGGCGAAGGCCCCACGGTCTGCTGGTTGGGCACTGGGCAGGAGCTTCGTCTCCCTGCTACCGACGAGCCCGCTCGGAGGAAAGCGGGGAGCCCAAGCAGCACGGCTCCTGCAAGAAAAACCAGAAGGCTGGTTTCCGCAGGGCTGGGTGAGCGCGGCGGAAGAGAGCCTCGGCAGCGCCGTGCGAAGACTCCGAAAGGAGTTTGGGGAAGACCCCGAAAACTGGGACTGGGGCCGCGTCAGGCCACTTATGCTTCGGCACGTGGTCGGAGATCGGCGCCCCTTCGGGAGAGTGTTCAACCGTGGGCCGTTTGCGGTCGGCGGTGATTCAAACACCATCGCGGCCGCAACCACGAACGTCTTCGATCCATCCAGCGACCCGTCCGCCATCGCCTCCCTTCGGATGGTGCTGGAGCCGGGGGATTGGGAGAACGCGCAATTCTCGCTCCCTGGCGGGCAGTCGGGGAACCCGGTCTCGCCCCACTACGACGATCTCCTGCCCAACTGGCTCGAGGGCTCCGGTGTGCCGATAGCCTGGTCACACGAATCCGTTCAGTCGGCTACCGCGGCCCGGCTCGTGATCAGCTCAGATTGACGATCGGCTCCGCTTCTCCGAACACCCCTCCAAGCATGCACCTGCACTCCTCAATCGCTTCACCTGGGTCTTTGTAATCGGGCGTGATGAAATGCAGGTGAGACCGGCAAGCGCAATCCGAGGATCCGAAGCCCCGGACCGGCCGGCTCCATTTGCCTTGCTCGAGCATCGCCGAGCTCAGCCCACACTCTCGCACTGCTTTCCCTCCGAACTCAAGCACACCCACAACCGAGGCGATCTCGAGAAGGTAATCGACGTGCCAGCGGATTCGCTTGTCAGAGCGCAGATGACGGGCCAGTCGGCCGTCCAAGCCGCCCATCGCTGATCCGGCGTAGGCATAGATCCCAGCCGGAAACACAAAGGTCCCCAATCGGCCGACCGTGACAGTTACCCGCCGATCAAGCCGGATGATCAGAACGTACAAGCCCGGACGTTTTGCCACGTATACCCTCGGGGCGGAGCAGTGAAATGACCCGCTACTCCCGGCAGAGGTACCCCAAGGGCGCTTACAGACCGCCTGAAGCAGTAGGATCTGTCACGCCATAGCCGGCGACCGTCGCCGAAGCGGTATGTCCACCCGAGAACGAGGGCGGCACACTCTCGTCGCTGGCGGAGCCCTCCAGAGCATGGGACATTGGCACCTCCCCTTGGTGCTACCCCCAATGAGAACTCACTGTAGCGATCACGAAAGGTGTTGTCACCGGCTCACCCAGCCGGCCGTGGCAGGAGAATGCCGGCGTCAATCGAGCAGCGCGAGGAGCGATCTCTCCATCTCTTCTTTCTCTTTGCGGAAGTGGGCTGATGGCGCCTCCATCGAGACCCTGGGGGCTGGGATGCCATAGAAATTTCCCGACCCGAAAGCAGCTTCCCCATTACCCACGTCGATGTGGCAGAATCCATGGCCATCGTATTGCTTCACCGGGCCCGTTCCGTTCACCTCTGCGGCAATGGCCTCGGCGACATTCCGGGCCTGGCCATCGGCGAACACGCCCGCCTTCGGCAGGAACATACCGTTCGCTAGCCTGACAGAGGTAGCATCGCCGATGGCGAACACTCCGTCGAACTTTGTCCTGAGCGTTGTCTGATCGACCGGAACCCAACCGGAAGCATCGACGAGCCCCGACTGGCTGAGCACAGAAGGGACGGTGTGCGGTGGTACGCCCACCAGCAGGTCAAAGGCGGTGTCTTCGAGCTCAAACAGAATTCTCTTCTCCGCCGAGTCGATCTTCATCGCGATCTCCTGCCAGTGGAGCTCTATCCCACGCTCCTCAAGCATCTCGACGAGAGCCGGGCCAACGGTTGGGCCAGCCACGAGCATCGGCTGATCCTCGGGCGTGTAGAGCGCCAGCTCGGTCGAATCTCGAAGCCCGCGCTCCCTGAGCGCCGAATCTATGAGAAACGCCGCCTCGTACGGCGCGGCAGGGCAGGAAAAAGGCGTCCGGCTGATCAGGACGACGATCCGGCCGCCCGTGAATTCTTCGAGAGCGTGCTGGATCTGAAGAGCGCCCTCCGGGTCATAGAGATTCAGAGCGGCCTCCGCGAGCCCCGGTACCGACTCGGAATTCTTGTCCGCCCCAAGCGCGATGACCAGATGATCACCACTGAGACCGCCCGCGGTCGTCACGACGCTCCGCGCTTCCGGGTCGATGCTCAATATCTCGGCTTCCATAGCTTCGATGCCAACACCGGCTAACCGTGCCATTTCGCGCTCGACATCGGCCGGCCCGTTTCGTTCCCCCGTCATGATCCAGAGATTGGACATGCAGACTGAGAAGGATTTCCGCTTCTCGACCACCACGACGCGTTGGTCAGCAGGGAGCAGATTCCTAAGATGTCTTGCTGTTGTGAGCCCCCCGATCCCACCACCGAGTACCAATGCAGTGCAGTCGCTCATCTTCCGTTCCTCTAGCCAAACGTGAGCACGCGGTCGGACTCCTCGGTCAGGCGCACCAGGTCGTCCATCGTCGACATTGGACAGAGAGCGCTCGCGTCCTGCTGCCGCAATTGCAGACACGTGCCGCAGCTCAAGGCGACGCCACCCAGCTCGTCGAATCGTGCGAGGAGCGACTGAACGTCGAATTGCTCGTCCCTGATGCTTTCGATCTCCACGGCCGGGCCAAGGAGGAAGACGTTCACAGTGTGCCCCCGAGAGAGCGCCGCCAAGCCGAATCGCAGAGCATTCCAGGTCGTTTCTGTTCCAGTTGTGTTGATCACCAGCAGGTACTGCACCGACCTCTCCTCGCGGTCACGCAGCATACTCTGAGGACAGCAACCACTCCCTTCCCCGGCCAGCTCCACAGCTGCCGCCCGGGGAAGGGAGTGACAGTCTCAGTATTATGTGAATCCATGGAGTGAAGCGCCAAAGCTCTCAAGAGGGAACCATCGACGAACCTCCTGAGTTCGACCTGCATGCAGGAACGCGGCGTGTGCACGCCTCGAGTGTAAGCAACATGGCCGGCCCCAGGGCTCGTCAATCTCGCTCAGGAAGCGCTGGTGCGTCATCGTAGGATGGTGTCGCGGCACGATCGGACAGCACAGGAGGCAGGGATGAAATTTGGACTCGCTTTCGCCAGCAGCGTGGGAACCGACTCCTCATCGGCGTTGGAGATCTGTCGACACGCTGAGGCGGTCGGCTTCGAGTCGGTCTGGGGAGGGGAGCACGTGATCTTCCCAGACCAATACGAATCGGCCTACCCGTACACCGCTGACGGCAGGATGCCCGCCGAACCGGAAACTAAGATCCCGGACCCGCTGATCTGGCTCGCGTACGTCGCGGCCACCGCTCCGACACTCAGGCTCGGCACCTGCATCCTGATCGTTCCTCAGCGCAATCCAATCGTGCTCGCCAAGGAGCTGGCGACGCTCGACCAGCTCTCAGATGGAAGAGTCGAGTTGGGAATTGGAGTTGGATGGCTCGAAGAGGAGTTCGCCGCCCTTGGAATTCCCTGGGAGAGACGCGGATCGCGAACCGACGAGTACATCGCGGCCATGCGTGCCCTTTGGGCCGGACCGCACGCTGAGTTCCACGGAGATTTCGTCGATTTCGATCCGGTCACCTGCAGCCCTCGACCGGTCCAGGAGCACATCCCGGTGATCGTCGGTGGCGATACACCTGTTGCCGTCAGGCGAGCCGCGCGGATCGCCGACGGATACTTTCCCGGAACCGTTGATATCGACCAGCTCCGAGCGCTGATGAATGACCTCGAGGCGGCGGCGAACGTCTACGGACGCTCGCCTGGCGACATCAAGGTGAGCGCGATCTTCGGCGGGGTGCAGGGAGACCCCGTAGCCGCTGCAGAGCAGATGGCCGCAGCAGGCGTCTACCGCGCCATGATCCCGGGCTTCTTCTTCACGGGTCCGGGCGGCCTCGAGCGACTCTCCCAGTTCGGCGAGCAAGTGGTCAGCAAGCTCGCCGACTAGAGAAAAGGTCCGCGCGAGGACCGGCTAGTAACGCCAGCGCGGGGAGGGCGGAGTGATCGCGTATTCGGCACAACCGTAGCCACGCTCTCCGGTCTCCTGTACTTCGAAGTCGAAGAACGCTTCGTAGCAGTCGAGCCGGCACTCAGCGTCGTTCTCGTCGCGCATCAGGCCGTTCACCGTCTGGGCATATTTACGGCCAGTTTTGACGTGCCAGACCTCGCCATCGGGAAGAGTAAACTCGTAGAGAAAGCTCATGGCCGAACGGCCATCATCTTCGAGGCGGATTTCCGCCCAGGCGTCGTTGATCGGCCGACTCCCATCCTTGTTAGAGAGGAATCCACCAATCGGCGGCGCGTTGTTGGGCCGCGGGCCAAGGCGGTCCCAGTTCGGCCGGTTGATCAGGCCGAAGGCATTGAGATGCATTTTGTCGGTCTGAATCGACGGCCAGAAGTGGCCGAGACTCATGTCGCGGCTGACGGGCCCATACTCCCACGGTGATTCCACACGGAAACGGTCCGTCCATGAATGATCGCGATGGGCGTAGCAGTCGATTCCACGACGCCCCTGCTTGGGGCCGGCCCGGACTTCGAACTCACCGGTGCAGTGAAGGCCCTGCTCGTAATGGCCACCGTATTCGCCGGCAAAGTCGAGCGGGTTACCCCCGCGACAATCCTGGTAGTCAAAGACGGGAAAGCGACCCGTGTAGAGAAGATTGAAGCCGTACTTGGGTCCGTCGAAAGTGATGCGGATTTGCTCGAGCGGCTTCACGACTTCGTAGGCGAGATTGCCCTCCGTCAGCTTGTCGAACTTCCCGGTGACATCCAGCGGCGCCTTGTTCGCCCAGGGCATCGGATGACCGTCGATCACCAAGCAGGTGCTGAAGCGTGCGTATCCCTTGTTAGTGGCGTGGATATGATTAACGCCAAACACGTCCGCCTCACGATCGCAGATCGAGAACCAGAGGTTATCGCTCCAGATACCTTCGCTCTGGCGGCCTTCGATATGGAGATACTCGTCGTCGGGGGTAATAGCCACGTGTGAGTCCTTTCAAAATTGGGTTGAAAGCCTGGCAATTCTAGATGCCGGCGCTGTCAACCGCGAACTTAGACGAAATCCAGGTCTCCCTCCATGAAATGAACGCGTGTTCGAGGGTCATCCAGCAACTCCTGGAACTGCTGGCCTTCACGAAGTTCTCGATACTTCACGAGGGTATCTGCGTACCACGTCACGAAACCGAGGCTCCGGAGTGAGCTCTGGTAGGGATGGCTGGCCGGTAGCCAACATGTCGTCACTGGAACTTTGGCGAACTCCAGTTCATCTACGGCCCTGCTGGCCAATGCCTGCACGATCTCGTCGCGCCCAGGAAGTGCGAGAAGATCGACGATGATCCCGCGAGATTCGGTGACTTTGGTCACCACGTATCCGAGTATCACGCCCATCAAGTCAAGCGCCTGAAACGACCGAAACCATCCACCGCGGGGATCGATATATCGCCAGTTCAGGTACTCGCGATCTCGGACACAAATGCAATCGAACTGGGGCACCGCTGCACGGAAGAATTCTTCATAGTTGTCACCGAATTCAGAGAGAGGCTCTACGGTCCATCCGGCGCCACCAGGTCGGGTGAGGCTCTTCGTCCTTCGAATTCCTGAGCGTACGGATCGGAACATGACGAGCCCGGCGCGCGGCCCCCAGCTCCG
>DASCML010000190.1:0-7937 GCA_036010925.1 Dehalococcoidia bacterium
AGCATGTAATCACGGCCATAGCCGGTGCTGCCCCTGTAGTTGGGAAGGAGAACGCCGTAGCCGCGAGTAGCAAGAAATTGGGCTTGGGCGCTAAACGAAGCGACCGTCTGAGAGGTGGGACCGCCGTGCACAATGACCACCAGCGGTGGCGGTCCCATTTCACTGCTTATACCGCCGGCGGGTGGATAGTAGATGCCATGCGCGAGCTCACCGTCGAACGATTCCCAGGAAACGTTGCGTGGCCTTGCAAGCGCCCCTTCGGCGATGGCCTCGGAATCCGAATAGCGGATAACTTTCACGCTCTCGTCATCGATCCTTGAAACGACCACCCTCGGCGGCACGGTGCCGCTGGTACCAACGAATGCGACCTCCGAGCCGTCGGGGGAGACTGTTGGGTTCGCGATAGCCGAGTAGTCATCAAGCGGCCCCTGACCAAGTCCCCTTCGCCCGATCGAGATGAGACGCTCGAAGCCCCCTTCGCTGCGAACTGCAACCGCCCCACCACCAGGGACCGGACCGAATGTCCGCTGGCCATGCGCCCAGGCAGGGCGGCTGTACTCTCCTGTCCCGTCGGTCACCATTTCCGCCGTAGCGCCGGGGGTCTCGCTGCGGTAGATCTGGCCAACGCCGGATTCGTCAGAAACGAACCAAAGGCTGCCATCACGGCCGAAGGCCGGTTGGAAGATCGAGACTTCGTTGCCACCAGCAACGACGGACGACATCTTGATGCTCGGGCGGGCGCCACTATCCAGTTGGAGTCTCGCGACGCGCAGCTCCGACCCGTCCCACGGCATGTTCGGGAAATCCCACTCTACCCACGCAAGGTACTTGCCATCGGGGGACCATGTTGGCTGCATATAAAAGTCGCGGCCGGTCTCGAGTCTCGACGGCCAGCTCTCGCCAGCACCGTCTACCATCGCGATGCAGTCGATACCTTCGTAGGTATGAACGTAGGCCACATACCGGCCGTCCGGGGAGACAGTCGGGGAGCACGACGCCCCGAACTCAGGGGTGATCGGGCGAGCCGCCCCACCTTTGAGTGGCTGCCTGTAGATGCGCTGATCCTTCTGAGCGACGAAATAGGCGACCCCCTCAGCGAGAGTAAAATCTCCACCCCCGTAGCCGACGAACGCCCGGACAGAAGCATCAGCGGTCAAGTCCCGCGGTGCATCCCCCGCCCTCTGGACAACGAGCACACCCCTGTCGGATCTTCCCTCAATCCAGCCAAGCGACTTGCCATCTGTATCCCAGCAAGGCTCGGACAATCTGAGCGACGTAGAAAGTTGCCCTGGAGTAATTGGGCTTTTCCACAGACCGTAGGCCACCTGCTGCACGATCGAAGCTCCTTCTTGGGGTGGTGGACAGCCGGAAGCGGTCTTTGTCAGGCCTTTCGTGCAAGAACGTCACGGGCAGCCTGGACAAGTCGCGCTGGTGTGAGCTCAAAGTGGTCCAGAAGCTCGGTCCAGGTGCCGCTCGTCCCATAGCTGTCAACGCCGACAAACGCAGCTGGGACCGGCTCCGCCTCGGCCAGTACGCGCGCAACGGCCGAGCCCAGTCCACCTATCGTCTGATGCTCCTCGGCCGTCACAACGGCACCGGTGTCGACAGCGGCAGCGATAATCGCCTCACGGTCGATTGGCTTGATAGAAGCCTGGTTTAGCACTCGGGCGGAGATGCCCTCTGCCGCCAGTCTTTCGGCGGCTTCAATGGCAACCACCACCATGACTCCACATGCCACAAACGTGACATCCGTACCCTCTCGCAGCAGAGCAGCCTTCCCAAGCTCGAAGCGGTAGCCGGAATCGAACAGCCCTGGGACCTTAGGACGGCCGGTCCGTACATACGCTGGGCCGTTGGCCTTTCCGACTGCCAGAATCGCCTGGCGCGCTTCCTCATAGTCTGCAGGCACCACGACATTGAACGAAATCAACGAACTCGCGAGAGCTACATCTTCGATGGCCTGGGCGCTCATCCCATCTTCGCCGGCGGTGACGCCACCGTGACTAGCAACACACTTCACATTCAGCCCGCCCGCCGGCTGAGCCACCGAAGTTCGCAGCTGATCGAAGCAGCGCCCCGGGAGAAACGCGGAAAAACTCGCAATAAATGCCGTCCGCCCTGCTGCGGCAAGACCGGCGGCGATACCGACCATATTCTGCTCCGCCACGCCGACCGAGAACCAGCGCTCCGGGAACTTCTCCCCGAACTTTTGGCCCATCGTTGAGGCCCCGAGATCGGCGTCCACCGCAACGATGTCCACGCCATCGTCGACGAGCTCTTCTAACGCAACAGGATAAGCCTCCCGGGTCGCGGCATTCTCGGCCATTAGAGCCCTCTCGCGATCTCGTCCAGAGCCTGTTGAAGCTGTTCCGGGCTGGGCGCTTTGCCGTGGAACGCCGGGTTATTCTCCATGAAGCTCACACCCTTCCCCTTCACGGTATGGGCAACTACACAACGTGGCCGCTCGGCTGGTTTTTTCGCTTCATCGAGCACGCCGTCAACCGCCGCCATATCGTGACCATCAACTTCGAGCACCTGCCAGCCGAATCCGTTGAACATTCCTACCGGATCGATCTCCATGATGTCCTTGCCGAACCCGTCATTCTGGATATTGTTGCGGTCGACAATAGCTGTAACGCGATCTCCCAGTCTGAAATGGCCGACCGCCTGGGCCGACTCCCATACCTGTCCCTCGTTGAGCTCTCCGTCTCCCAGCAGCACCCAGCAGCGATAGTCACGGTCTGCGAACCGGCCGGCCATCGCCTGCCCGATCGCGAACGAAAGGCCCTGGCCGAGCGATCCCGCGGACATTTCAACCCCCGGCACGGTCCCCATAGACGGGTGGCCTTGGAGTTTGCTCCCCAGCTTTCGAAATCCGCCGAGAAGTTCGGCACTGAAAAACCCCCGCTCAGCGAGAACGCTGTACAAAAACGGAGTCGCGTGACCCTTGGAAAGGATGAACCGGTCGCGCTCTAGCCAATCGGGATTGGCCGGATCGACCCGAAGGTGGTTCCAGTAAAGCGCGACTCCAAGTTCCACGGAGGAGAGCGAACCGCCGGGATGCCCGCTTTGGGCGGACGCAACCATTCGCACGATGTGAGCACGAACCTTCTGCGCGACAGCAATGAGCTCAGCAGTGCTAACGGTGGAATTGGCGGTAGTCACGACCGGGTAGTCTACCGGGCCGCGCCACTACCGCCAGTCGCATTTTTCGACCAGTCTGGTTTTCTTGACTACTCTTGGGCTAACTTAGAGACAGCGCCACTATTACTGGACCCGCAGCGCATACTCAAACGCGTCTGCGAGAGCAAGCCAGCTGGCCTCGATAATGTCCGTAGAGCTTCCGACCGTGGTCCAGTAGCTGTTGCCGTCGGTGCTCTCAATCAGGACCCTCACCATCGCGCCGGTAGCCGCCTCGCTATCCAGGATCCTAACCTTGTAGTCAATCAGCTTAACGTCAGCGAGATGCGGATAGGCGGTAGTAAGCGCCCTCCGAACTGCACCGTCCAGCGCATTGACGGGACCGTTTCCCTCGGCGGCTGTGTGTTGCAGGTCACCGTTGATTCGTAATTTGACCATGGCCTCGGCGAGCATGTCGTTGAGGTCGCTGCGGTCGTCTCTCATACGGCGCCTTTCAACGATGACGAAATCCTCAAGTTCCCACGGTGCCTCGTAGCCGGGCAGGCTGCGCTCTACGAGCAGTGCGAAGCTCGCTTCAGCCCCTTCATACTGGTACCCTTGGCTCTCCTTCTCTTTCACCAGAGTCAACAGACCGCGGATCTCTTCGCGGCTGAACGGATAATCGATCCCAAGGTCCCCTAGCTTGACCATCAAATTCCGCTGGCCGCTAAGCTCACTGACAAGCACCCGGCTCGAATTCCCAACGCTTTCGGGATCGACGTGCTGGTAGGCACGCTCGTTCTTCATCATTCCTGCAACGTGATAACCCGCCTTGTGGGCGAACGCGCTTGCGCCGACGTAGGGAGCCTGGGGGTCCGGAACCATGTTGGCCAATTCACTGACGTAGGTTGAAACCTCCGCCAGTCGACAGAGCTGTTCGGGTTCGATCACCTCGAGGCCCAACTTAAGCTTGAGATTGGCCAGGACAGTGATAATATCGGCGTTTCCGCAGCGTTCGCCGTAACCGTTGACGCAACCCTGGACCTGCCAGACTCCCGCTTCCACAGCCGCTAGCGAGTTGGCAACCGCGAGGCCGGTGTCGTCATGGCAGTGGATGCCGAGCCTGGCCTCCGGCATCCGTTCCTGAACCGCGGAGATAGCTCGCAGAATCTGGGATGTAATCATTCCGCCGTTGGTGTCACACAGCGCGAGGCAGTCCGCTCCAGCCCGCGTCGCCGTTGAAAGGCACTGCAGGGAGTAATCCGGGTCATCGTAGAACCCGTCGAAGAAGTGCTCGGCGTCGAAAAACACGGTCTTGCCCTGGCCCTTGAAGTAGCCGACCGTCTCCGCGATCATCGCGAGGTTTTCTTCGGCGCTTGTCTCAAGCACGTGTTCGACCTGGAACATCGACGCCTTCCCGACGAGGGTCACACCGGGAGTGTCAGCAGCCGCCATCGACTGGATGTTTGGATCGTCTTCACAGGTGAGGCCAGGTTTCCTGGTTCCGCCGAATGCGCTGACCTTTGCGTTCTTTAGTTCCACTCCGCCAAGCAATCGAAAGTACTCGGCGTCTTTTGGGTTAGACCCCGGGAATCCTCCCTCGATCCACTCCAGTCCAAGTTCATCGAGCTTACGAGTGATCCGGATCTTGTCCTCGACTGAAAAAGAGATCCCTTCCATCTGGGACCCATCCCGCAAGGTTGTGTCATACATCTGCACCCGGTCAGTCGGCATCACGCAGTTCCCACTAATTACTAGTCACGTACTGGTCAGCAGAGCGCCGAACGAGCGGCGCGGCCCGTTCAGGGGCGCAGAATGACAGCCCCGCGGAGTTGCCGCGGGGAAGCTATCACTTTGTGCGTTATTAGCCTGTAGCTCACGAGCCAACCCTACCACAAGGCCGTCGGACCCTGAACTCGGCCAGCCTTCAGCCGCAGAGACACGCGAAAAGGAAAAGCCCCTTGATACTTCGCTGCGTATCTCGATCTCACCGAAGGCCGATACGCTGGAACGGTACGACCCAAGTCGTGATCGAAACAGCGACTGATCGCCCAAACATTTTCGCCTGCCATGGGCGTTCTCCCCGGCTTGAAAGACCCGCAGCCATGCATGCTTTTCAGCGATCCACCGGTTCATATCGCATGAAATCGAGGGGTAGCCCAGGGCCTCCTACGTTGCCCGAGCTGGTTGGGCTGGCTTGGCCTGACTTGCTGTTCAAGTGGCGCAGGAAGCGCCTGTTGGCACGGCATTCTTGGTTCTATCTTGACTACTTGGATGCAAGTGACTATGTCAACTTCTCGGTTATACAGCGGGGGCAGCATGTTATCGTTCTTAGTTGCAATCGGTCCCTTGTCGATCGGGTAATGAGCCTGGGAATATGCAACAGCTACAGCGTTTGACTGTCGCCTTGACCTTCAGCTTGATGACCGCGTGCGGAACCGCGACTTGCAGTGAGTCGACCACTGATAACCGAAGTGGGGCTGCGGCTGGCGGCGATGGTGCCTGGTCTTTCTCGCGTATAGGCGAGCCGCTTACTCTCAACTCGAGTGGGCGAGCGCTGTTCGCCAACGTCTTGCTCGATGACGATAACCTGATCGTCACCTATCAGACCGCCGGACCCGACTCTTTGACCGACAGCAAGAACCTGTACTTTCAGACTTTCGACCGCGCCTTGTCGCAGACGGCAGCGGAAGACACTGCCATCAGTGTCAACGACACGAGCGATTTTGATTGGCAAGGCGATCTCGGAGACCACAAGCTCCTGCTAGCCGACGATTCCATCTACATGGTGGCAATCTTGAAGGGGCACTCAGGAGCCGGCGTGATGAAGTTTGACTTGGACTTCTCCTACCAGGCTGGCCCGACCTTTCTTGGTAATCCTTCCATGGAAGAAGAAAGCCAAGCCGACATGGGTTTCACCAGCGACGGTGAAAACCTCTACGCGCAGTTTTTCTCACGACCTGCAGGTGGTCCCCCCGACAGCTGGCGAGCAGTGATCTATCGGCTGACCCATGCGCTTGAGAGTGTCGACTCTGCATTCGTGGAACCCGAAACGGGCAGCTTCGTTACTGGCACCGCCATCATCTACGTGCCCGCAGGTCAGATGAACGCCAGCGCAGATCGCCTGCAGAGCTTCAGCACCAATCGGGACTATGGCAACGCCCAACGAGTCGGGATACACACCTTCGCTTCGGACATGACCCTGAAGCTGATTGAAGGTTCGACTCGCGACATCGTAGAGGCCGAGCTCGATACCTATTTCCCCGTTGGACCATCGTTCAATCGCAAACACCAGCTATGGGTAGTTGGTTACACCATGGAAAACGAAGAAGGCGAGCATGGCGCCAAGGGCCAATCGAAGGAGCTGGGTCCGAGCTTTATCGCGATCTTCGATGCCGACTGGACGCTGCTTCAGACGATTCAGATCAACGAAAAAAACCCTGCTTTCCGCATCATGACCCAAACCGAAGGCGACGACATTTACGTGGTGTACGACGAGATGGACAAGGGAGGGATGGTGACCACCTCACGCGCGCGCATCGAGCGCTACGGGATTCAAGCACCCTGAGTGACCGGAGCTGTCACTTCGCCAGTGTATTGGTCGCGACCGGTAGCGGCCATCGGCGGCTAATCTTTAGCGGAACGAACTAGGCCCCACTCAGAATGACGTGTTGCGTCTCGATCGATGCCCCCTTCAACACCACCGCCACGGCGGACCCTTCAGAGTCCGAATAGACCTCGATGTTCCCGGGAAAATCATTGCTGTAAATCATCGTCAGGTAGACGAACTCCATGTCGCGACCCGCAAGGCTTTCGACGCCGCCGAAAAGCAGGTCGCGGGCCACACACGGACCCAGCACAGCCCGACCACCCCACCTATCGTGGCCAGAGAGGCGTCTGGAGTTGTCGTCCTGCTGTTCGCTGACAACGGCTACAGGTTTACCGAGACCTAGGATAGTCGAGAGGTCTACTTTCACCACAGCGCCATTTCCGACAGGGCTTTGAAGACCTCAGAATCCCCTCGGATGTGCACTTCGCCGACGGGATTGGCAAAGAAGGTCCCAAAGCAACGACAATAAAGTTAGTCTGAGAATCCAACGACCGACGACCAACCTAGGAGGGACTGATTTTCGGTCCCTCCAGACACAGGCGACAAGGAGTTGAAATGGACTTTCGCGACTCCCCGGAAACTGCTTCCTTTCGGGGAAAGGTCCGCAGGTGGATCGACGAAGAGATCTCCGAAAACGAACGAGTGCAGCGAGGTAGGGCCACAGATCTCGACTGGGAAGCAATCAGAGCGGTTCGACGGAAGATGGCAGGCAGAGGGTGGGCAGCCCCGGCCTGGCCGGCCGATTACGGTGGCATGGGAGCAACTGTCCGCCAGCAGGCCGTATTCAATGAAGAGCTTGCTTACAACCGGGTGCCAGGGCCGGATTTCATCGGAATCAACTACGTAGGTCCGACTCTCATGCTCTACGGCACCGAGGAGCAGAAGAGCGAACACCTGCCCGCAATCCTCGGGGGTGAGAAGGCCTGGTGCCAGGGTTACAGCGAACCCAGCGCCGGGAGCGACCTGGCATCTCTCCAAACTCGGGCGATACGCGAAGGCGACGACTACGTGCTTAATGGTCAGAAGATCTGGACCTCAGGAGCTCACCGTGCGGACTGGATGTTTCTCCTCGCCCGCACCGACCCGGACGCCCCGAAACATCGCGGCATTTCCTATTTCTTGATGGACATGAGGTCCCAGGGAATCGAGACGAGACCCCTCGTCAACATGGCTGGCACTCACGAATTCAACGAGGTCTTCTTCAGTG
>DASCML010000191.1:0-4604 GCA_036010925.1 Dehalococcoidia bacterium
CACGTAGAGAAAGTCTTGGCTGGCCATCAAGTAGACGGACTCGAGGTTGGGCGCCATCTTCCTGTTCATGAGAGCCATATCGAACTCGGACTCGAAGTCGCTCACTGCTCGAATCCCGCGGACGAGCGCCACTGCCCCCTTTCGCTGTGCAAACGACACCGTCAGCTCCGTAAATCCTTCGACCTCCACGGTGTCGAGGTGGGGCACAGCCTTTCGGAACATGTCGATGCGCTCATCCCAACTGAACATCGAACCCTTGTCGCGGCCTTTCACCACCGCGACTATCACTCGGTCGAAGAGGTGCGTCATACGGCTCACCAGGTCGAGATGGCCGTTCGTCACAGGGTCAAAACCACCCGGAAAGACTGCGATCCTCATTGCCCCTCCTCGGACTCGTAGAACGCTAGACCACTGTCCCCGTACTTGCGCTGCATCGTAAGGCGGAGGCCGTTCGGTCGCATCGGCGGATTGTAGCGGCTAGCGTGTTCGTAAACGACTGTGCCCTCGTCCGCGAGTAAAGGGGCGAGTGAAGCCAGGGTCTCTTCGGCTCCAGCTGCTTCGTACGGCGGATCTAGAAAGATCAACGAAAATTCGCCATCAATATGCTTCAGGGACGCAGGGAGCCGACCTCGCATTACTCTACCCCTGCTCGCCATCCCGACCCGGGATAGGTTCTTGAGGATGGCGTCCGCCGCCCGGGGCGAGACGTCCATGAATACGACCTCGACCGCCCCGCGACTCAGAGCCTCGATGCCGAGGCCACCGGTGCCCGCGTACAGGTCAAGGACTCGCGCGTCTACTGTCTGGCCCTCCAGCACATTGAATAGCGCCTCGCGCACCTGGCCGGATGTTGGCCGCAACCGGACTCCCTTGGGAAAAGTGAGCGGCACCCCGCGGGCCATGCCACCAGCAATTCGAAGCGTTCGAGTCGCCACCGTCAGTTCCCGTCTGATTGTGAGTCTAGGGTCTCAGGTTGTGTCACTGTAACGGTGAGCTCACGCTCAAACTGCGCGACGCCGTCGGACAACGTAAGGCGGATGGTGTAGCTACCAGGTTCGGCGGGCGTGAGCCAGGTGACGACTCCCTGCCCTGGTGGCCCTTCTTCTAGTTGGCCACTGGAGACGTGCCATTGGGGGATTAGATCTACACCGTTCGGCTGGGACAGCACCGGCTGGCCACTCGCGATGTAGGGCACCAAAGCCGGCCAGATATTGCCCAGATAGACGTCATCACTTGCGTTTTCTACGGCAAGTCCTCCGAGATCAAATTGGCCGACAAACTCAAGCTTGAACCCGATGCTGAACACGTTCTCAATCCAGACGGTGCGCCCTCCGTTGAGTTTGTAGGTGAAGGCGACGTTGGCCGCCGATGTGTCCCACGTGATTCCGGTAAGGTTCTCCGTTCGATCGATGTTGGTACCAACGATGCTGACATTGCTGTTGGTGACGAGGTCCTCGGCCGACGCCACGTTCACAGCAAGGGCAATGGTCATTGCTTCCGCGAGCGAAAGCGTGCGAATTCCATCGACTGACTTCTCCGATGCGTACGGGGTTACGCTCAAGACCAGTTTGCTCGGGGGCACGACCCCCGTGAGGTGCTCGAGGATGACGGGAAGGTCTCGCCTGAGGCTGCTCTGGTCGCGGCAAGGCGCCATCTTGATTACGTCGGCCGCCTGCCCTAGGGCTCCCCAGTCATAGGCTCCTTCGTCCACTCGGTCCTGCGCCCGCAAGGGGCACGGGAGGGTTAGCGTCAGGACCTTCCCGGTGGAGTGCAGAGATTGGGCCAGCTCGGTGGCGAAAAGAGTGAACGAACCTCGCCTGTCGGCTGGCAGGTCGAAGTAGGCGATGTCGATTCCATGTAGCCCAAGGTCGTCCACCTTGCGCTGAATCTGTTGAACATGGTCCGACCTGGTAGCGGCTGCTTCGAGGATCGCCTCAACGAAGATATTGGCGCCATTGTTCGAATTGGCGCTAATAACCGGATACCAGCTGATACCCGGCTCGGTTGGAACCCCGCTGGGCTCGCCGGCAAGCGTTCCATCAGCTGTTGGCGTGAAATCGAGCGTATGCAGAATCGTGAGGCGGCCGATGGCGTCGGCGTGGAGGCCACCGTCGTGCGGTATATATCCGACGACATACCCGGCTGCCGATTGCCTCCTCAATACGGCGAGGATCTCAGGCGTGTTTTGAAGAAGCGCGGTAACGCTCTTGCTCTGAGAGTCGAGGACAGCGACCGCAACAGGTTCCCAGGTCTTGGAGGCCTCGTCGTAACGGAAGACGTTTAAGGTTCCACTGTCGGAGGTCGAGGCACGAAGCGGAAGCGTCATCCTCACCGTGGTGCCGGATGGCTGCTCCGGCGCACCCTCGCGGCGGACGAAGATGTCGCTCATCATCAGATAGCCGGGTGGAGCGGCTATCTGGCGACCCGACTTGCAGTACTGGTCGTCCCCGCAGCCGCCGCCGGCAAACTGCCCGTAGGCGAATGAACCTACGGCGATCAGTCCGATCACGACCAAGGCCGCGATGATCAATCGGCGTGTGGCGCCCCGGCGCGGCCGCTCGAAGGACAGGCCCTGGCCACCACGCCCGCCAAACAAGCCCGTCACTTTTGCTGCCCCCTGGAGCTAGGTCTCGTGCCTGGTCTGCATCGCCACGTCGACATCGAGTCCGATTATCGGGCCGGGAAAATTGAAAACAACCCAAACGTATGCTTCGAGCATGGCGGTAGGCCCGGCCGGCAACCCCTTTCTACCGCTCTCGGCGGAGGCTGTTTTGTTTGCGACACGCTGTTTCTGAGCTATATACTCGCGGTCGGCTGAGGGCCGCAATCTCGATCCTTTTTTTGGTCACGGAAGTGGGCTGCTAAGGTACAAGATGTCTGATAAACCAGTCCCGCTAACCACCGAAGGCAGGACCAAGATCGAAGGTGAGTTGCGTGAACTCCATCAGCGCCAGAAGGATGTCGCGGACCGGATACACAAAGCGCAGGAACTCGGGACCAGTCAGAACGATGCCGAGTACGAGGACGCCAAGAACGAGCAGGGCATGCTCCAAGGGCGGATCCTCGAGATAAAGGATATCCTTCGCAGAGCAGTTGGCATCGATGAAGACAGCGCTCACAGTGCCGGTCGTATTATCGTGGGGAGTGGCATGGAGGTTGAGCAGGACGGGAAGCGGCGGCGTTTCCAGATCGTGGGGGCTCCGGAGGCCGACGCCCGCCAGGGGAAGATATCCAACGAATCGCCAATGGGACTGGCTCTGCTCGGGTGTACTGTCGGCGATACCGTTGACGTGATGGTTCCCGCGGGTGTGATAAAGGTCAAAGTACTTAAGATCGACTGAGTTCTGCGGACTCGCTTCTCGCGGGTTTCCTAGCAGTTTCGGGGTGCCTAATGGACGAGCTCATGGCCCGTCGCATTGAAAAAGCAGAAGAATTCCGGCAGCGGGGCCTCAACCCTTATCCAGCGCGCAGCACCCGCAGCCACTCAGCTGAAGACGCTGCCCGTCTGGCAAGAGAATCTGAGAACGTCGAAGTCAGTGCGGTCGATGTGGTGGGGCGGGTGATTGCAAGACGAGACATGGGCCGAGCGACGTTCTTGGACCTTCGCGATGATTCCGGAGCGATCCAGGTGCTTCTTCGGAAGAACGCTCTCGGTGAGGAAGTCTACGACGCCCTCAAGCTTGTGGACCTCGGTGACTTTCTGGAAGTACACGGGACTCCGATGGTTACGAGAACGGGCGAACCGACCGTTGGCGCCGATTCATGGACGATGCTGGCAAAGGCACTGCATGCACCCCCGGAGAAATACCACGGGCTGGCCGACGCTGAGATGCGACAGCGGCAACGATACCTGGACCTGATGGCGAATGAAGATACACGCGCCCTCTTCCGCACAAGGAGCGGAGTAGTGGCGGCGATTAGGCGATTCCTCGACGGCCGTGGTTTTCTCGAAGTCGAAACGCCAGTTCTCCAGGAGATGGCCGGAGGAGCGGCCGCCAAACCGTTCGTCACTCACCACAACCAGCTCGATGAAGATAGATTCTTGAGGATCAGCTTGGAGCTTCACCTCAAGAAGCTCGTTGTCGGCGGATTTGACAAGGTCTACGAACTCGGGCGGATATTCCGGAACGAAGGGACCGGCTTCAAGTACAACCCGGAATTCACAATGCTCGAAACCTACGAGGCCTACACGGATTACATCGGTGTAGGCGATATGGTTGAGCAGATGGTGTCGAGTGTGGCAAGTGAGGTGCTCGAAACCGACGCGGTTGAATTCCGCGGCAATACCATCAACCTGGTCCCTCCCTGGCGACGGATTACGTTTCACGACGACCTTCGGGAATTCGGCGAACTCGACCTCGAAAACTTTTCAGATGCTCAGTCTCTCGAGGCGGAGCTCCGGACACGAGGTCTCGATATCAAGCCGTCGCTCGGCTATGGGAAGCTCTGTGATGAAGCGATGTCGCACTACGTCGAGCCGAATTTGATTCAGCCAACATTTCTGCTGGACTACCCGGTCGAACTCTCGCCCCTTGCCAAGATTAAGCCGGGAAACAGTCGCCTGGTCGAGCGTTTTGAGGTCTTCCTAGGCGGGATGGAGGTCG
>DASCML010000192.1:0-18437 GCA_036010925.1 Dehalococcoidia bacterium
CCTTTCTCGTGAACCAATGCTTCGACTTCCCCGGGCTGAGGGAAGAAGGCCTCGATGGCGATGTCGTAGTGATCGCGGACTCGCTCGATAAACTGGTAGGTCTCGGGATGGAGTCGCCCGGTGTCGAGCGTGATGACTCGGAACGGGCGGGCGGTTTTACTTGCAATGTCGACAAGGGCTACGTCTTCAGCTCCGCTGAAGGAAACCGCGAGATCGGGTGAGAAGATTTCGAGAGCTCGATCGATGATATCTCGTGGTTCGGCGTGCTCGAGTTCGGTTGCGAGCGCTTTGCGGTCGATAGTCTCAGACGCCATCCTGGCCTCCGCCGTTTGTGCCTGGATTTGAATCCCGAATCATTCCAGCACCTACAGTCCTGTGCGTTGAGGCATCGATCAGAATGAAACTACCAGTTGATCGACTGAGGGTGTAAGGGTCTGCGAATATCGGCTCGAGGGTCGTGACTCTGACTTGTCCGATGTCGTTTAACGAGAAATTCTCGGGCCCCCCCTCAGCTGTCATCGTTTCAATGTCGAGTTTCGAGATCAGTTTCTTGACGCGGCATCGGACACGCCGAGTTGTGTGTTTCAGCCAGAACTGCTGTCCGGGGACCAGGGGGGCCTCATCGTTCATCCAGCAGATGTCGGCCTCGAAGTTGGTCGTCGTTTCAGGAGGGCGGGAGGCGTCAGCGATGAGGTGACCACGGCCTATATCGATGTCATCGGCCAACCTGATCGAGACTGCGTGGCCGGGCATTGCCTGCTGGACGTCAGAATTGAAACTGTCCACAGCCGATACAGTCGTACGCGCTCCGGATGGAAGCGCGACCACTTCATCGCCCGGATGGACGCAGCCACAGGCCACCGAACCGGCGTATCCCCGGTAGTCTCGGTGCGCCTCGCTCTGGGGGCGGAGGACGTACTGCACCGGAAATCGAAGCGGTGCCTCGTAATCGTGCTCGTGAAGCTCGACAGTCTCGAGAAACTCCATGAGTGTGGGGCCTTCGTACCAGCTCATGTTTTCCGACCGGTCGACGATGTTGTCGCCACGGAGCGCGGCCAGGGGGACCGCAGTTACTCTTTCGGCCCCGAGATGGTCGGCAAGCTCACGGAATTCAGACTCGATCTCGGTGAATCGCTGCTGGTTCCAATCAACCAGGTCCATCTTGTTCACGCAAAGGACGAGATGGCGGATTCCAAGCAGCACGGTCAACAGCGAGTGCCGCCGCGTCTGGGCAACCACGCCGTTGCGGGCGTCGACAAGGACCAGCGCAAGCTCGGCGGTCGAGGCTCCCGTGACCATGTTCCGGGTGTACTGAACGTGTCCGGGAGAGTCAGCCATGATGAACTTTCGCCGAGGAGTTGTGAAATAGCGGTAGGCCACATCGATGGTAATTCCCTGCTCACGTTCGGCCCGGAGGCCGTCCGTCAGGAGCGCGAGATTCGTGATTTCAAGGCCCTGCGCCTGGCTGGCCCGCTCAATACCGACGAGGGTATCCTCGAAGATTTGCTTGGAGTCGTATAGGAGTCGTCCGATCAGCGTGCTCTTGCCGTCGTCGACGGATCCGGCGGTAACAAAGCGAAGGAGGTCCACTAAAAGTAGCCCTCGCGCTTGCGGTCTTCCATCGCGGCCTCGGAGAAACGGTCGTCGGCCCTGCTGGCGCCCCTTTCAGTAATCCGGGCAATCGCGACCTCGGAGATGATGGCGCCGAGGTCGGCGGCATCGGAGGAGACGGCAGCTGTGCAGGTCATATCTCCCACAGTCCGATAACGAACTGTGGCCCGGAACGGGTTCTCGTTCGGTAGCATCGGGATGTAGGGGCTCACCGCCATCAGCATTCCGTCCCGCTCGAATACGTCGCGCTCGTGGGCGAAGTAAATCGACGGAACTTCGAGCTGTTCTCGCTCGATATAGCGCCAGATGTCGAGCTCGGTCCAGTTAGACAGGGGGAAAACTCGGATGTGCTCACCGCGACGGTGCATCCCATTGAATACGTTCCAGAGTTCAGGGCGTTGGTTCCTCGGGTCCCACTGACCGAACTCGTCCCTGAAGGAGAACATGCGCTCTTTGGCGCGCGCTTTTTCCTCATCCCTGCGGGCACCGCCGATGGCGGCGTCGAAGGTGTGTGTGTTTATAGCTTCGAGGAGGACCGGCGTTTGGAGGCGATTGCGGGAGGCCCTGGGCCCCCGCTCTTCCACGATCTTGCCGGCATCGATGGCCTTCTGGACCGACGCCACCACCAGCTTGGCACCGAGCTCTTCGACCCGGCGGTCGCGGAAGTCGATGACCTCCTCGAAGTTGTGGCCGGTGTCGACGTGCATCACCGGGAAGGGGATCTTGGCAGGCCAGAAGGCCTTCTCCGCCAGGCGGAGAAGTACGATCGAATCCTTGCCCCCGGAGAAAAGTAGGGTGGGCCGCTCAAACTCAGCCGCCACCTCGCGCATGATGAAGATGGATTCGCCTTCGAGCAGGTCGAGATCTGCCGTAACCGGAGGGTCGGCTTGATTTTCCCCAGTTGTCATCCAGGAGTCTTCCTCGCTCCACCCTTCTGAATCAGACTGCGCATTCGCCTTCACCGCGTTCAAGCACGTAGAGAGCTGTGCGCTCCCAGTCCATGAACTCATCAACATCGTCTTCTTTGAAGTCCGGGGCGATACTGAGGTCATTGATAGCCGACTCGAAGACTGTGGGGCCCACGCGGTCAAGCGTCTCGTTGAAGTCCTCGCCGTCCTTGCGCTTCTGCTCGTAGAGCCGAATGAATCGTTCCACGACCTCTGGAGCTCGCTTGGCCGGGACCTTCACCTTGAGAATCTGGCCGATGCGAAGGCGATCGCCGTCCCTCCGGTCGCCGCCTACGAAGACGTTGTAGGAAGGGACCTGGCGGTCCTTGTTGTTGGCCGCCTTTATTGCGGCGCCGTGGAAACCGATGCTTCCAAGGTGGTGCATCCCGCAGGAGTTTGGGCAACCGCTTATGTTGACCAGCATCGCTCGGGTCGTGGGGTCGGTGATATTCATGGAGTCGATTCGCTCGGTGATGGCCCGGTTTAGCCCCATGGAAGACGTAATTCCAAGCTTGCAGGAGTCAGTGCCGGTGCAGGAAACGACATCCTGAATCTCGTGCTGTCCGGACCGGCCGAGGCCCAGTTCTGTGACCTCTTTCCAGACCCGGTAGGCATGCCCTTCAGGCACCCAGCGCAGGACAATATTCTGCCACTGTGTAGTCCTGGCCCTGCTGCTGGCATATTTTCGGGCGATGCTTGCCAGGCCACGGAACTGGTCCGGGTCCAGGTCTCCTTGGGGCACCTGGACTTCGATCGCAAGGTAGCCTTCCTGCTTCTGGCGGCGGATGGCGGTGCGACTCCACTCTTCGAAGGCCGCTTCTTCGCTTTCCGGCACCACCTCGGGAGTGACGTCCAGGCTGGGTGCGTCGGCTTCTTCATCGTCCAAGAACAGCAGCGGCTCAGGTCTGAAGTCATCGCTCTTTGCCCAGTCCTTGGCCAGCTCCTCATCGATCATCTGGCGGAATGCTTTTCCCCCCACCCGGTGGACGAGGAACTTCAGGCGGGCTTTCTGAATGTTCTTCCGCAGCTCATCCGAGGCCTCGAAAATCCGGATGATTGCCTCCGAAATCCTCAGGTACTCGTCGACGGACGCGAACTCGCGAATGACGAAGCCCTCTCGAGCCATGATCGACAGCCCTCCGCCGACGATCATCTTGAAACCTTTCGTCGGGACGCCGTCGACGTCCTGGATGCGGGGGAGGAAACCGATGTCGTGGATCTTGGCAAGCGCTTCGTCGCGATTGGACCCCGAGAACGTCGCTTTGAACTTCCTCGGGAGGAGCTGGGCAAGCGGATTGCGGACCCAGTAGCGAACAAATGCGCCAGCATAGGGTGTCACATCGAACGGTTCATCCTCGCGAATGCCCGCCCACGGATCGCCCGTCACATTCCGGACCACGTTACCGCAGGCCTCGCGGCTCGAAAGCCCCGCTGCGCCGAGGAGGCGGAGAGCATCGGTGGCCCTGAACAGCGGCACATGGTGAAACTGGAAGTTCTCGCGGGTTGTGATGTGCCCTTTCTTGAGGGGCGCGAAGTGCTCAGCGATTTCAGCGAACGCCTCCAGCTGGTTTGAGGTGACGCCGCCGAACGGAAGCTTGACGCGGAGCATCTGGCGGGCCGGCTGGCGCTGGCCGTAGACGCCCTGCTTGAGGCGGAAGCCGATGAACTTCCTCTCGTCCCTCTCGCCGCGTAGGAACGCGGACGCCTCGCTGTCAAAGTCTTCGAACTCGTCCTCCCGGATAGGGATCACCCGACCGGGAGCGTTGGCATACGGTGTGGTGGCGCGTTCGCCTGTCGTCATCTGGCTGTCCCCCGTCTGCAACGTTTCAGCGCGTCTCTGAGACCGCCTGGAAAAGCATCGATTACTAAAGGTGGCATGATATTGCCGATCTGACTATAATATGCAAAGTTCATCAAGATAGTCAAGTATTATATGTCCGACGTAAGTGCGCTTGTTGATGCCTGTGCACGGGCCATAGATGAGGCTAACGCCTCGGACCCGATCACGCTCTTTTTTGATGGAAGAAGTCACCCACAGGCTCAACTCGAAGGGCGTCGTGCTCAGGCCTGGGTCGAGAAGCTACGACCCGAAGCTCCGGCCGCCCTTCGCCTTGCTGCTCGGGCCCACCATCTCCGCCGCTGGGAGGTGCCGAGGGACAGCTACCCGCGCACGCGGGCGGGCTATCGCCGGTGGAGGGAAGGTCTGTACGTGTTTCATGGCGAAAGACTGGCCGAGCTGATGGAGACCTGCGGATTCAGCAGCGACGAAATCCTGAGGGCGAAGACGATCATGAAGCGGGGGGGAATCAAGAGTGATCCCGATATCCAGAGCTACGAGGACGGTGTTAGCCTCGCTTTCCTCGAAGTGCGCCTCAGCGACTTCGCGCCGACTGTGTCTGACTCACAGCTTGAGCGGGCACTTCGCCGCACGTGGGCCAAGATGAGTGCGGAAGGCCAGGAAGCGGCCGGCTCAATTCCACTCGATCCAGAGCAGGTAGCAGCTCTTGAATCGATCCTGGGGTTCGAAAATTGAGTTTCTATCCTGTGTTTCTCGAACTTCTTGAGCGGAAGGTTCTCTTGGTGGGCGGAGGGCGGGTCACCCGGGAGAAAGTGGGACGGCTGCTGGAGGCCGGTGCTGACCTGACGGTGGTGGCCCCTGAGCTGCATCCGGATCTCCATCGGCTGGCCGAGGCAGGAGACTTCGTATGGTTGCCTCGCCACTTCGAGGCTCAGGACACGAGTGAATGCTTCTTGGTGGTTTCGGCGACGGACGACGGTTCGGTGAATCGCTCAGTTGCCGATGCGGCGCGGGCCAGCGGCGCGCTCGTTAACGCCGCCGACGACGTCGAGAACTGTGATTACATCCTGCCCTCGGTTGTGAGTCGCGGCAGGATCACTCTTGCCGCTTCCACTGGTGGGAGCAGCCCGGCGATGGCCAGGTGGCTCCGTGGGCGCCTTGAAGAGTCACTCACGGAGGAGGTTGTGGCGCTCGCCGATCTTGTCGCGGAAGCCAGGTGGGAAGCGAGGGAGCGAGTCTCGATTTGTGCGAGTCGCTGCCAGAGAACGGCGACTCCCCCACCGCTTTCTTGCCGCGATTGCCCTAATACGATTTCCGCGGACACATGGCAGGAGGCCATGTGTCCGGCCGTCCTCGATCTTCTTGGTGCCAGCCGCGTGGACGAAGCGCGTTCCCAGCTTCGGCAGCGGCTCGGGTTTGACGCTCCGCTCCAGGAGGTTTCCTGGTGGATTGAGGAGCGGGCGACTTGATTAGAGCAGTCTCGATGAGCCACAAGACCGCCCCGCTCAAGACGAGGGAGCAGTTCAGCCTCGGTCCCGAGGGACGGGGACGGGTCCGGCGAAAGGTACTGACTGCCACATCCGGCGTCGTGGTTGTCGAGACCTGCAATCGCGTCGAGATTTACGCGGATTCAGAGAGCTCTGAGTTCTCGCTGCTCGATGTCGTCGTGGAAGTCGTCGGCGGCGGACGGCCAGCAGCGGCCAGGGCCTTTGTGGAAAAGCGGGGAACGGCGGTGGTCGATCATCTGTTCCGAGTTGCAGCGGGGCTTGAGTCGGCCGTCATAGGAGAGACGGAGGTCTTGGGCCAGGTAAGGACAGCGTTTGCAGAGTCGGTCGCAGACGGTTCCAGCGGACCTGTCGTTAGCCACCTATTTCATTCGGCCATCAGAGCGGGCCGCGCCGTTCGCACGAAAACGACAATCTCTTCAAACGCGGTCTCGGTGCCGTCGCTTGCTGCTAGGATGGCTTCGATTCGGTTGGGTGGTCTGGCGGGCCGGGGTGCACTGGTGGTCGGAACTGGCGATGCTGGCAGGCTTGCTGCGACCGCCCTGGCTGGAATGGGGGCGTCTCCTCTTTTCATCGCAAACAGGAACTTCGAGAGAGCCGAATTATTGGCAACCGCACTTGACGGGACCCCAATTCGGCTCACGGACGTCGTCAACACACTTCCTCACTCAGATGTCGTGCTCACCAGCGCCGGCGCTGACAACTTCCTGGTGGAGGCGAGCGCAGTAGGCAGCGCGATGGCCGTCCGTGAAGGAAGTGTCATGGTGCTGGTAGACCTTGCGGTCCCCCGCAGCATCGACCCGAAGGCTGGCGACATTTCGGGAGTGACACTGTTGGATCTTGACGCGGTCCAGTCGGAGGCGGCCGAGAACGTCATTAAGAGGTCGGATGCCGTTGCAGCGGCTGAGGCGGTCGTTAACGATCATGTCATCCGGTTCATTGACTGGCTCGGTCAGCAGACCGTGGTCCCAACAATCAAAGACCTGATCAGCTGGGCGGAATCGGTACGCCGCAAGCAGGTTGAAAGGGCTTTCCGCGGCAGCGACCTGACCGTCGATGAGCGAGAGCGGCTCGCTCCGGTCCTGGACCGCTTCTCACAGGGACTTGTACAGCAGCTGCTGGCCCCTCCGATAGCGTCCATCCGAGATGCAGGAGAGCGTGAAGCTCGGGCGGCTGCGGTCCGGTCGCTCTTCAGGCTTGGCGAGCAGCCTGAAGACAGCCTGGAGTGACGTTGCTGCGACTGGTAGCCAGGGGTTCGCCTCTCTCACTTGCCCAGGCGGAGATCGCTATTCGCGTCCTCAAGGCTGCCGATCGTTCACTTGAGATCACTCTTGAAACCAGGGTGACAGCGGGCGACCGCAACCGTTCGACGCCGCTGTCGGAACTTGGCGGTCGCGGGGTCTTCGTAGATGGCATCAGGCACGAGCTCCTGAGCGAAGCGGCCCAGATGGCGGTCCACTCACTCAAGGATGTGCCAACAGAGGGCGCGCCCGGCCTGGTGCTTGGCGCCGTCCTGAGACGAGGCGATGCCCGGGATGCATTTGTCGGTGCGGGCGGAGCTAAGTTCGCCGACTTACTTCCCGGCTCAACAGTCGGAACCAGTTCTACTCGCCGCACGGCGATGCTGCAGTCGGCGCGTCCCGATATAGAGGTGGTGCCGATGCGTGGGAACGTTGGCACGAGGATCCAGAAGCTGACCTCTGGGGAGGTCGATGGACTCGTTCTCGCCGGCGTGGGCCTCGAGCGTATTGGGCTGGCCTCTCAGATCTCCGAATGGCTTGACCCCTCGATATTCATCCCCTCCCCGGGCCAGGGAGCGATAGCTCTCGAGTGCCGCGCAGACGACACCGAGACTCTTGACACTCTGAAACGCGTGGACGATGCCCTCACGCGGGCTACCACGACAGCTGAGCGATCGTTTCTCGCTGTTCAGGGCTCGAATTGCGCGCTCCCGGCCGGGGCCCTGGCAGAGATTGGAGCCGGGCGTATTACCCTTCGAGGGACGCTGTCCGGCCAGGCCAGCGACGCCGGGGAGATCGAAGGCCCGCTGGAAGACGCCGCCAAGCTCGGCGCTCAGCTTGGCGAAGATCTGCGGTCCCGGTTGCGAGCCCAGTTGTGATGGAATCCTCCGGGCAGGTGTGGCTCGTGGGTGCGGGGCCCGGAGATCCAGGCCTGATAACGGTCGCAGGCCTCAGGGTGTTGCGCCGGGCCGACGTCGTGGTCTATGACAGGCTCGCGCCGGGTGCTCTCCTGCGTGAGGCTCCCAAAGACGCACTATTAGTTGATGTTGGTAAGGCCGCAGGGTCTCACACGCGTACGCAGGCTGAGATCAACGCCCTGCTCATCGAGAATGGGCTCGCCGGTCGCCGCGTTGTTCGCCTCAAAGGCGGCGATCCGTTTGTATTCGGACGTGGCGGCGAAGAGGTCCAGGCTCTCGCGGAGGCGGGCGTGCCTTGCACTGTCGTTCCTGGCGTCACTTCGGCGCTTGCGGGGCCGGCGGCAGCAGGGATACCGGCGACGCACCGTGGTGTGGCGACGAATTTCGCTGTACTCGCGGCGCAGGGAGCATTCGACGACCTCGCCAAGAATGATCGGTGGCGGCGGGTTGCCGCTCTCGCCGATACAGCGGTCATCCTCATGGGTGCGGCGAAGCTTGAAGAGATCGCCTCTGCAATTGTCGACGCCGGCCGGCCGGCCGGCACGCCATCCGCGGTGATCGAGCAGGCGACCATGCCCTTTCAGCGGGTTACCAGGGCGCCGCTGGGGTGTATAGCCAGTGCCGCGCGAAAGCAGGGAGTGTCTGCGCCGGCAGTACTGGTTGTTGGCGACGTCACAAGGTTCTCAGATCTGTTGCCGACCTCCACCGTCTCGCCCCTCGTTGGGTGTCGAGTTGTGGTCACGCGACCTGCCGACCGCTCGGCAGAGCTTTGCGCTCGTCTCCTCGACGAAGGTGCGACGCCGGTCTCGCTTCCCCTGCTGAAGACGGTCGCCGAAGTCGACGAGAAAGATCTCGGCCGAGTGCTCGCGGGACTTCGAGAGGGCCGCTTTCGGTGGCTGACGTTCACGAGCGCTACCGCAGTCCGAGAGTTTTTCGTCCACCTGCACCAATCCAGACTTGACGCGAGAGTTCTCGGAGGAGCTCGGGTCCTGGCCGTGGGCTCTGCCACCTCGGCGGCTCTCAGTTTATTCGGGATAATCCCCGACCTTTCACCGGATGTTTTCACAGGAGCCGATGCGGCCCGGGCGCTGGTAGAGAGGGATCCCGGGTTGGCGGGCGCTGTCGTTCTCTTCCCACGCGCCGCCGAGGCGGACCCTGCGCTCTCCGAGTCATTGAGGTCGGCCGATGTGAGTGTGAGCCACCTCATTCTCTACAGGACCGAGCGACTTGAACCCGCGGGATCGATAGTCGACGACCTGTCGGAGGCTGGGGCAGACGCGGTTCTCTTGGCTTCACCGTCGGCGGCCGGGGCCTGGTCGGCACTGCTCGGCCGGACGTCGATCGAACCGCCCAGCGCGACGGTATGCGTAGGCCCCACGACGGCCAAAGCTGCCCGGCGGGCGGGCCTCGTGGTGAATGCAATTGCCGAGGAACATACGTCAGACGGCCTTGTGTCCGCGTTGGTGGGCCACTTTGCTGCTGCTCAGAGCGACGGTTCGTGATGACTATTGAGTCCGGCAAGGGAGTGGCGGACTTTGTTCGCACCCGGCGACTCCGGGGATCGGAGGCGCTGCGGGGCCTGGTAAGGGAGACGCGCCTGCACCCGGCGCAGTTTGTCTACCCACTCTTCGTTCGACATGGCGAGGGGGTCCGCGAGGAGATCTCCTCGATGCCGGGGCAATTCCGGCTCTCCGTCGACCAACTCGAGGCTGAGGCCGAACGACTGGTCCGGCTCGGCGTTCGCGCTGTCCTTCTGTTTGGGCTTCCAGCAGCGAAGGACCCGGTTGGAAGCGAGGCTTACGACTCGAGGGGAATCGTCGGACGGGCAATTCGTGCTCTGAAGCAGGCTGAACCAGCGCTCTGTGTGATCGCTGATATTTGTCTTTGTGAGTACACGGATCACGGTCACTGCGGCGTCCTCACCGTGACCGGCAAAGTCGACAACGATCCTTCGCTCGGGCTCTTGGCCCAGATGGCTGTTACATGCGCTGAGGCTGGCGCTGACGTAGTTGCACCATCCGACATGATGGACGGCCGCGTGGCGGCCATTCGAAGTGCTCTGGACCGGGCTTCCTTCACCGAACTACCAATTATGGCCTATAGCGCGAAGTACGCATCCGCGTTTTACGGGCCGTTCCGTGAGGCCGCCGATTCAGCTCCTTCATTCGGTGACCGTCGCGGTTACCAGATGGACCCGGCCAACGGGCGGGAAGCCCTCCGCGAGGTGAGCGTCGACATCGATGAGGGCGCTGATATCGTCATGGTCAAGCCGGCGCTCCCCTACTTGGACGTCATTCGCGAAGTTCGGGCGAGGACCGAGCTTCCGGTCGCTGCCTACAACGTGTCGGGTGAGTACGCGATGTTGAAAGCGGCGGCTGCGAATGGCTGGCTCGACGAGAGACGGGCTGTGCTCGAGGCCCTCACAGGGATCGTTCGGGCTGGCGCGGACATCGTAATCACCTATCACGCGCCCGATGCTGCCGGCTGGTTGCGTGAGGAATCCTCGTGAGGCGGGGAAAATCCCGCGCCGCCATGGATCGCGCCAGGGAAGTCCTCCCGGGCGGAGTGAACTCGCCCGTGCGATCCTATCACTCGGTTGGTGGCGATCCGCCCGTCATAGCGCGCGGGGACGGACCCCATGTCTGGGATGCGGACGGCAACCGGTATGTGGATTTCGTTGGTTCGTACGGGCCACTGATCCTGGGTCACGCCCCGCGCGCGGTCGTCCGGGCGATCGAGGAGGCAGCTGGGAAGGGGACCTCGTTCGGCGCCCCTACGGAGACCGAGACAGAACTGGCCTCGCTGGTCGTTGACCGTGTTCCATCAGTCGAACTGGTGCGTTTCGTCAACTCGGGCACGGAGGCGGCGATGAGCGCGGTTCGTCTTGCCCGCGCTGCTACTGGACGAGACCTAATGCTCAAATTTGATGGCTGCTACCACGGTCATGCGGATGGTCTTCTTGCTGCGGCCGGCTCGGGTGTTGCGACGTTCGGATTGCCCGATTCCGCCGGCGTGCCGGGAGCCTTTGCCGGCCTGACCATCGTCGCCGAGTACAACAACATTCCGGCTACGGAGTCGGCCTTCGAACGCCACGGCGGCCAAATTGCCGCCGCGATAGTCGAGCCTTGTGCCGGCAACATGGGAGTCGTCGGACCGGAACCGGGATTTCTCGAGCGACTCAGAGACCTCTGCACGGAAGCCGGATCACTTCTCATCTTCGACGAGGTGATAACGGGATTCAGGGTGGCATCTGGGGGCGCCCAGGAACTCCTGGGCGTGAAGCCGGATCTCACAACGCTCGGAAAGATCCTTGGTGGCGGTCTTCCAGTCGGTGCGTATGGCGGCCGCAGGGAGTTGATGGAGCTAGTCGCACCAGTCGGACCGGTTTACCAGGCCGGTACGCTCTCCGGAAACCCACTGGCGATGGCCGCGGGTCTCGCCACGCTGAAAGGCCTCGGGCCCGCCATTTACAAACGACTTGAGTCCACCGCAGCAACTTTGCAGACCGGCCTGGAGAACGTAATTGCAGCAAGCGAAGTGGAAGCGTCGGTTTCTCGAATTGGGTCACTACTGACACTGTTCTTCTTGCCCTGCAAGCCGCGATCGTTTGCCGAAGCAAAGGGGGCGGACGGTGACCGTTTCACCCACTTCCACGGGCGGATGCTCTCGGCTGGCGTCCATCTCCCACCTTCGCAGTACGAGGCCTGGTTCATCTCGGCCGCACATGACGCAGCCTGCGTCGATCAAACGCTCGCAGCCGCTCGCGATGCCTTTGGGACCATCGAGTAGCAAGACGTGGAAGACGAGTGGCTGACAGCAAGGTTCCGGGAGCGAATGGACCGTCGGGCGAGGTCTGGGGCGAAGATCATTCGGCAGTTTCTACACTGGCCCGCGTCAGGGGCGACCCTGAAGACTGCGCTTGTCGTTGCTTCTCTGTTTGGTTTCCTGCTCGGACTGAGGCTGCTCGTAATTGCTGCGGGCAAGGTCGGATCGCTTCTCGACGATGTCGATGTGTCCGGTCCGCTTGGGTTGCTCGGGTTCGGTTGGCTAGGAGCCTCCGCCGTCCTGTCAGGCTCACCGATTGCAGCGGTCGCGTTGACGCTGCTCGATGGGGGTGCCGTCAGTGTCCGAGAAGCAGTTGGGATGCTTGCCGGTTCGCGGTTTGGTGCATCCTTCATCGCACTGGCAGTCGCGTTCGTCGCATATCTTCGAGGCTACCGGGGGCCTGATGCGGTCTACGTTGGTGTCATTGCCCTGCTGACGACGACCACGATTTACATCCCGTCGACTCTGCTGGCTGTATGGATCGTTGACGACGGTTGGCTGGGATCCATTGCCGGCTGGGTCCCATCGGGGTGGGGGTCCGGCGTCAACAGCTCATTCCCTATGTGATGGGTGCGAACATCACGACGTTTGTGGATACCCTCTTTGCTGCCGTCCTCCTAGAACACCCGGCAGCCTCAGCGGTGGTTATGGCCCAGGTCGTAGGGGTCTTCGTGGTCTCACCCATCGTGCTTTTCGGTTTCTACAGGCACTATGCCAACGTCGTGCACGGGATTGCCGACGGCCTGCTGACAGAGCGTCGTCGCCTGGGCGGCGATACCGGCGGTGCTCGTAATCATTTCCTGAGGTGCTCATTTCAGTAGGAGTGGCCGAGTGCCCGGAGCTCACCCCTTAGTGCCTCTGCGGTGACGCGTCCCCTGCCGGTGGCGTAGATCACTCCATCGGTGTCTATGAAGAACGTGGTAGGCATCCCGACGACCCTGTAGTGATCGGCCACGCTTCCCTCCTGGTCGAGAAGGGCGGGATACGTAGTCTCCATCTCGAGAAGCATGCCGATGGCCGTGGTCCGTGACTCCTGCAGGTTTACGAGTAGGAACACTACCTCGCCATCCTCGGCCCCGAGCGACTGGTAAGCTTCCTCGAAGTCGGGCATTTCCGATCGGCAGGGCCCGCACCATGATGCGAACCAGTTGAGGACGATCGTCTTGCCGCGGAAGTCCGAGAGCCTGCGGACGGTCTCGCCGTCCCGAGCGTCAACGAGAGCGAAGTCTGGTGCGATCGCGCCCACCTGCGGCCTGTGGGAATCGATCGGACCCACCGCAATTGAGCCTTCTGGGTCGCCGAGGAACAGGTACATCGCGATCCCGGCGGCTACGACTCCGGCTGCGCCGATGGCCACCCAGCCAAGAGCTTCGGTGGCTCCGAGTTTCGAGTTCATAAGCGGATCGTAACACCAGCAATGATATTGACCGCCCGACCTGAGAGGCGAGATCGAGGAGTCTCCTCTAGAGGTTTACCATCGCACGCTGCTCGAAGAAGGAATCTCCTGGTATTCGCTTGGCGATTGTCGTGAAGACTATCTGCTCGGACTGATGGCGAGCATGATGATTCCGATCAATGGTGCCCGAGGTCTGGCGCTGACCGAACCCCCCGGGGAGGAAGCGAGCAAGGAGGACCGGGCGGCGTTCGAGGAATTCATCGAAGCGGGGGGCGCAATCATCGACCTGATGGCGGAGAAAAACGTCAGGGCCGCAATGGACACGAACGCCGGCGACCTGTTGGGGGACTAGTTGTGGCACCAACCACACCAGACTAGGTCGCTCTCGAACGTTGCCCCGGGAACCACTGTCGCCTATTCGTGATCTCGCTGAGCTAGTTATCGCCCGGCGCGACGTCTCCTACCGGGGTCGGGCCGCGGATCGCTCCCATCTCTCGCATCTCGCGCAGGGTGTGGATGTGTCCCGTGTAGTTCACTGCCTTTCGGCAGAACCAGAGTACAGCGTCTGACATGATGACTGGGTGCTCCATGTCCGACATGTCTTCACGTTCGCCCGTGGAGGCGTATCCCTCGCTGTAGACGCCGATATCCACCCGGATGGCGTTGAACGAAACTTTGCCGGCCAGCTCAACCGCCATGCACTCCGTCAGTGCTTCGAGCGCCTCTTTGCTTGTCGTGTACCCGCCCCTGCTGGAGCCGGGCGAGGGCCGCCAGCTGGAGGAGATATTCACGACGTGTCCCTTTCCGGCAGTCATACGGGGTGCAAAGTAGTAAGTGAAATAGAACGACCCGTGGAGATTGACATCCAGAGTCTTTCGCCAGAGCGCGGTCGGCTGGGAGAGGATAAACCCGCCGGGCGAAATCGCAGCGTTGTTGACGAGTGCGTCGCACCTTCCGAACTCTGAGTAGACGCGGTCGGCGAGTGAGGCTACCCCATCCTCGTCCCGCACATCGAGGCTGGTCGCGATTGCACGCTGCCCCGGACCTCCTGCTTCCCGTGCCAGGGCGACTGTTTCGTCGACGGTTCCGGGCAGCGTCGGGCTCGGGCTTTCTTTGCCGGACCTCGCGACGGCCACAATGTCGTAGCCGGCTGCCGCTATGTCGATGCAAAGCTGTTTTCCGATGCCGCGACTGGCCCCGGTGATGACTGCGACCGGATTCGTCATGCCCTACCCCTGCCCGCGTTCGAACGAAGTTTAACGTCCGATACAGGACCGTTCATGCGCGAAGAACTGGTACGACGGTGGCGCCGAGCGTTCCGCCTATCGCCTCCCTCAGCCTGACCGGGAGTTTGCTGGCAAGGTCCTTGATCGCTCACATTGCCGGCGCGCTGAGCCATGACGGTGCCCGTGAGTTTGCCGAGCCGAAAATAGACGGCGGGCCTATAGTCGTCGTTGCCGCCAAGGGCCGAATGCATACGCAGCCCGGCAGCCTCGTCTTCTAGGTCTTCACGGCGAACGTCTCAATATTCTTATGGACCACCTGGCTGTCTTGCTCTCCTTCGACGGCCTCAAGCTCGTGCGCTCCGAGAGAGCGCCACCTGGGCCTTACGTACATCAACAGGTAGAGCCATTTACCCGTCCTTGCTATCCGGGGCTGACTCCGCGGCTGTCGGCGCCCTCGTTGTTCTTGAAGCCGGAGCCCTTTAATACCTGAAAGCCCGCTGCGACTTCGCCGATCGTTTCGGCCGGAAGTACTGCGAGGCTGAGGTGTTTAGGAGTAACTTCTTCGGGGCGTTAGGGGCCTGTATCGCTTCCGGACATGCGAGAATCAAGGTTCGAATAGCAGCAACAGCGCGAGCGACCAGATGGTCATTCTTGTCTCACCTATCTACGTGCGAATCGGTCGCACGCAATCGCCAATCCCGATGCCCGCTGGGCCAGTTCTTCAGACAATAATACCGCTGGCAACATGTTCCGCGAAGCGCTCGGCCGGCAACCCAAGCCAGTCGACGAAGACTTCCCAGTTGTTCTCGCCCAGCAGCGGTGCGTGTTTGATAGGTAAGTTCTGCGTAGCCGCCATGTTCCAGCCGAGTCCCGCCAGTTCGCGAGCGCCAACTTCGGGGTGCTCCTGCGTGTAGAAGAAGCCGGCGGCGCGAAGGTGTGGGTTAGCCAGCAGATCTTCAACCTTGGCTACTGGGCCAGCGCTGATCGCTGCATTCTGGAGCAAGGATGCGGAATCCTCAGGCGACTGTAACCTCGTCCAGGCTTCGACCGCCCTGTCGATCTCGCCGCGCTGACGAAGCCTTCCCTCGACGGTCGCAAACTGGCTGTCCTCCAGCCAGGCCGGCCCGCCCAGCACTTCCAGGAAGCGTTCCCAATCGAAATCGTTTTGCACGGCTATGGCCACCCAGCGATCGTTTCCGGCCGCGCGGTAGATTCCGTGCGGGCACATCCCCGGGTCGACGTTGCCCCGGGGGCCGGGCACGTCCCCGGTAACCCCGAACTCGATCAGGGCTTCAGGCAGTTGTCCGGCGATCGCCTCCGCCATGGAGTACTCCACCATTTGTCCTTCGCCGGTACGATCGCGGTGCTCCAGCGCGGCTAGGAGTCCGAAGAGTGATGTCATTCCGGCCTGGTGGTCACACCAGAGTCCCCCGACCCATCTTTCAGGCTGTCCACCATCCTGTCCGGTGAGCGAGGCGAGGCCCGTATAGGCAGTCAGTGGCGGACCAAACGTGACGTACTCCCGGTATGGGCCTGTCCGGCCCAGGCCGGAGGAGGTGACAAAGATCACCTCGGGATTGACCTCTCGCAGGCGGTCGAAGCCGAGGTTGAACTTCTCGAGCTGACCGAAAGAGAAGTTCTCCACGGCGATGTCGCAGCGCGCCACTATTTCGCGTGCCAGGGCCTGCGCCTCAGCCGTGGCCAGGTTCAGGGTCACGCTCTTCTTGTTGAGGTTGAGTCCGTGCCAGAGGCCGCTGCGTTCGATGCCCAGCTCTCCTTCGGCAGCCGGGGGCAGCCGGCGGTTGATATCGGTGTGCACTGAGCTTTCGATGCGAATGACTTCGGCTCCCATCAGTGCCAGGGCCTGCGTTGTGAATGGACCGGCTACAACCCAGGAGAAATCCGCCACGCGTACACCTTCCAGTGGGAGCGTCATCCTGCACTCTCCAGCTCGCGGGTCACTTCGGCAGTGTGCTCGCCGTACGCGGGCGGCTCAAACGATGGGCGCCAGGGCGTACGCTCGAGGTGAACGATCGCGCCTGGAACTCTCACCAGATTGTCCATCTCGCCGTCCGGGAGACTCGTGAAAAAGGCCCGCGCGCTTTGCTGCCGATCGTTGATCAGTTCTTCTACCGTGTAGCAGGGAAACACCGGCACGTGGTTTGCCTGGGCGGTGTGGAATATGTCGGCTTTGGAGTGTGCCATCGACCACTCGACGACATGAGGTTCGATCTCATCCCAGAGCAAGGTACGATTCGTGGGGTCGGCATACCGCGGATCCTTCGCCCATTCGGGGTCGCCCATCGTCTTCATGAGAGATGCCCACTGGTATTGCTCGGAGGCCTGGAAGGCGTAGTAGCCGTCCTTGCAAGGCACGAGTCCCCAAATTGTCGAGAATCTTCCGGTGGGAGATTGGCGGTCGCCGCCGCTCGCCGTGGCGGCGGTGGCTGCGCCGTACGTGAGGTAGGCAATGTCGATGCGCATGTAGGACGCCAGCATTTCGAGTGCGGAAATGTGTACGAGCTGGCCCGTGTCGGTCCGCCGGCGGAGCTGCAGTCCGAGTAGAGCCGCGATAGCCGCGTGCAGTCCACAGGAATAATCTGCCTGGTAGCCACCTGGCTTCAAAGGGGGGTGTGTCTCTATGTCAGGTACCCTCGAAGGAGTCCCGAAGGCTATGCCGCTGATTGCGTGCGCGACAAGGTCCGAGTAGCGCAGGTTCCGGGCGCTTTCGCCGGGGCCGGCGAGGGAAATCGAGACGATGATGAGCCGGGGGAACTGTTTCTGCAGCTCCTCAGGGGACATGCCCGCCTGCTTGGCGGCAGGGAGATGCTGGTCCATCACCAGAATGTCGGCCTTCGACAATAGCGCCCTTGCCAGTTCGCGGGATGCTGTCGCGGAGGGGTCAAATGCAGCCGACCTTTTGCCGCCGTGAAGAAACCTCGTCCTTGCTTCGAACTGCTTGGCCGCCCCTGGCACCGGCCCCGGCGCGAAAGCCCCTATCCTGACTCCGTCTTCCTCGAGGATTGTCACTTCGGCGCCGAGCCCACGGAGAAGCTTGCCGGCATAAGCGGCCGGCCGTCCCGAACTCCACTCGACAATCCGTGTCCCTGCGAGGGCACCTTTCACCGTGGTTAGTCCACCCATGGGCAGGACGTATACCGCTGCGGGAGTCAGGTTTCAAGCGGGAGACCGTAGCCTCCATCGGCGCGGCCCTCGCTGGAGTCGCGTAGGATGGCGCCGTGGATCGAGAAGTGGTGTCACTCGAGGACGTCTTCACGCCGAGAGGAGTGGCGGTCGTCGGGGTCTCGAAGCACCGAGCTTCGTTCCCATCTGGCGTGCTGCAATCGCTCCACAGTTTTGAGTTTCCTGCGGTCTACCCGGTCAACCCGAAGTACGAAGAGGTGCTGGGGTTCCCCTGCTACCCGGACCTCGTCAGCATCCCGGGCGTTGTGGATCACGTGGTGGTAGCCATCCCGGCAGAGAGAGTCCTGTCGCTGCTGGACGATTGCGCTGAAAAGAAGGTCAGGTCTGTCCAGTTCTTCACGGCAGGATTTGGCGAGACAGGCTTCAGTGACCGCGCCGACCTCGAGCAGCAAATGCTGCAGAAAGCTCGAGACGGTGGATTCAGAATCATCGGTCCAAACTGCACGGGGATTTTTGTGCCCAGCAGCCGGCTCGTTAACGGTGGCGGCTTGCCGCGGGAGCCTGGCCCGATTGCGTTCATTTCGCAGAGCGGGGGTCACGCACATACGGTCCCGTCAGACGGGGGTGCCCGGGGCCTGCGGTTCAGCAAAGTCGTCAGCTACGGTAATGCCCTCGATGTCGATGAGAGCGAGCTCATAAGCTATCTCAGCCGCGACCCGGAGACGGAGATCATCTCCGCCTACATCGAAGGGGTCCGCGACGGACGGCGCTTCGCGGCGGCCCTGCGGGATGCCGCGAAGCGGAAACCCGTCGTCATATACAAGGGG
>DASCML010000193.1:0-3977 GCA_036010925.1 Dehalococcoidia bacterium
ATGGCGCAGCCGACACGCGAATGGCCCTGGATATAGTGGACAACGCCAAGACGCGCAGGTACAGCATTTGTAACGCCGTGGACACAGTGCTCGTGGACGCCACGATAGCCCAAAGATTCCTTCCCGCGCTTGCCGAAAAATGGGCAGGTCGGGTGGCGATTGCCGGCGACGAACGCGTCCGTTCAGAGCTGGCACAGTGGCCCGGCCGGGACCTCGAACTTCGGGAAGCCACTCCGGAGGATTGGGACACTGAACACCTTGCACTGAAGGCAGGGGTAGCCGTCGTCGATGGACTCGATGGCGCCCTGGCTCACATTGAGCGGCACGGAAGCAGCCACAGCGACGCGATTGTCACAGAGAACTACCCGGCGGCGATGCGATTCCTCGACGAAGTCGACTCGGCAGCCGTGTATGTCAACGCCAGCACGCAGTTCACCGACGGCGCCCAGTTCGGCCTGGGCGCCGAGGTCGGGGTCAGCACACAGAAAATACACGCCAGGGGTCCTCTTGGGCTCAGGGAGCTCACCAGTTACAAATGGACGATCCTGGGGAGAGGCCAGGTACGGCCAAAGTGATCGTTTTCGAGCGCGAGCATCGCACCAAGACGTCCGAGGCTTTTGTCCTCTGGGAAGACGAAAGCCTTGTCGGCCGCGTGGACCTTCACTATCAGGGGGCGAACGTCCACGCGACTCTCTGTACAACGGCCGACGCCTCCGAGGAGCGGATCCACGAGTTAATCGACGCCATCGACGAACGCCTCGTCATGACCGCTGACCCTTATCGCGACGACTTGGTCGTGACAGTCTGGCGAGGCTCCCCGGCCGGAGTGTACAGCGATTCTCGCGGCGGGGGCGACGACGATCAGAAAGGCTTCCAACTCGGAGACCTCGCGCAAGACTAGTCTGGGCGCAACGCTTCTAGCTGCGAGAGCCCTCCGAACTGTCGCTGTACCAGTTCTGTGGCGCCTGACAAGTTCTTCTCCTGTGCATATCCCTGACGGGCGTTGAGGGAGTACACGCCTTGTGCTCAGTTGACGATTCCCTAGGGGGTATAGGGGATTGCTGGCCCCCCGGTCGCCGAGCCAGAGGCCAGCACCCGTACCTCGCGCCCGACCTCAACCAGGTCCAGTTTCACGGCGAGGGTCCCGTGCGAGGCGCGCAACACCTCCCCCCGCGCTTCGAAGGGGCCCTGCCTGGCCTGGTTCAGATAGTAGAGATGAAGGTCCAGCGTCCTCGAAGGAGAGCCTAAGCGCTGAGTTGTCATTGCCACCGTCAAGGAGTCGAATGCCGTTGCAATAGCCCCTCCCTGGATCGCGCCGGTGCTGTTTCGAAGGACAGGAGTGTGCTCGAAGCGAAGGATGTCGTCCGCCGCTTCGACTCCGAATCCGAGGAACCGATCGATCGGAACACGGTCGACTTCGTCCTCCTCTGCGAGGGTTCGGGTTCCCGGCACCCCAGCGCGGCGCGGCCGTTTGTCCCCGCTTCCCAACAGCCGGGTGAAGGTCACCCAAGAGTACGCTACGCGCTGGCCTTGTTCATCCATGATGTCGCTCTCGATGACGAAGTGGTTCCGCGCCTGGCGGACCAGGCTTCCGCGGGCGGTGAGGATCCCCTTCGCAGCTACGCGGATCAAGTGCACTTTGAGATCGTGGGTGACAACCCAATCAGGAGCAGCGGCAGCCGAAGCGATCGAACCTGTCGTGTAATCGACAAGGGTCGCAATCGGGCCCACCCGGATGGAGCCAGCTTCATCGCACAGGTCTGGGAGAACCGGCATAGACCCAATCACCTGGTGCTCTTGCGTCACCTCGACTCCGAGCCTCAGGTGACGGAGATAGTGACCGGGCGGAGGGTAGGGCCCGGTTGGCAGGATACGCGCAGTCATGCGCGGCAAAGCTTCGGATCTGAAGACTGGTCGGCCAGCTTCAGTGCCCAGTCCATGAGACGTTCGGCTGTCCGGTCGTAATTCCCGAAGCCCTCGCCAACGGTCTGCCCCTTCAGGAACCTTGCATAGATACCTTCAGTGATCACGGCCAACTTGTAGATCGCGAGGACCTGGTAGAAATCAATCTTTGAAACATCGCTGCCGGTGGCACCCGCATATTCCCCGATTAGCTCCTCCCGAGTGAGGAAACCCGGCTGCATTGTCAGCTTCTTCTGCGGCCTGAGTTCAACCTCATCTCGGCTGTCTCCGTCATTCCCCCAGTAGATGAGCGTGTATCCGAGGTCAGCGAGGGGATCGCCGAGCGTGGCCATCTCCCAATCGAGGACGGCGACGGTCCGACGCGGATCGTTGAAGTCCAGCATGATGTTCCCGAGGCGATAGTCCCCGTGGACTATCGCAGGAGCGGGCGATTCGGGGATCGCGTTGCGCAGACGGTCGATCAACTCATCCACCTGGGGCAAGTCTGCCGTCTTTGAACGTTCCCACTGCTCCGCCCAGCGCCGGACCTGGCGTTCGACGTAGCCCCAGGGGCGCCCGAACTCAGCAAGCCCGACGTCCTCGAAGTCGATGCTGTGAAGCGCGGCGAGCGTTCGCACCATCCCGAGGCCGATCTCCCGGCGCTCAACCGGCGTAGTAGCAAATCCATCGGGCAACTCGGTGTCGAGTATCACTCCTTCCCGGTAGTCCATAACATAGAAGGGGTATTCATTGATCGACGAGTCTTCGCAGAGGGCGATCGGCCTCGGGGCCGGGAAGTCCCGCTTCGACACTCCCTCGAGGACTCGGTATTCACGAGCCATGTCATGCGCGGTCGGTAACACGTGCCCAAGAGGTGGTCGCCGGACGACCCATTTCCGCTCCCCGCCTTGCGCGAGATAGGTCAAATTCGATCTTCCACCGGAAATCAGCGAAAAGCTCAGCTCGCAGTCGCCGCCCGGGACGTTCGCAGCGAAGAAGTCAGAGACGCCTCGATAGTTGATGCCTGGGGGGACCTCGGGGGATGCCACGGCCGCCATTATACGGACGGCCGGCAGTACATTAGCAGCACTGATTGGGGTCAGTCGCCCTCGATTCTTACGATACCCTGATCGCCGTCCACAGTGACGAAGGCACCGTCTGGGATACGCACTGTGCCATCGGCAGTACCTGCCACGGCCGGGAGCCAATACCCCCGGGCCGAGATGGCGGCATGGGACAGAAACTCCTCCCGCATTCGTCACAACGGCACCAGCGGTCGCGAACAGCGGCGCCCAAGGTGGCGCGGTGAACGGGCAAACAAGTATCTCCCCGGGGGTCAACCATTCTAACTTATCGAGATCGAGAACTATTCGCGCACGCCCGGAAGCGCTTCCGGGGCTGACCCCAAACCCGGAGACCACTCCTAGCGGATCACTTGAGGGGATCCTGAACCCAAAGAGGAGTGAGCGCATTGGGTCTCTCGCAAGTACGCCGGGCTCAACAGGGACGCCAAGGACCCTCGGAGGAATAACCTTCCGGGATCCTTCAAACAGACTCTTTCGGCCAGCTATTTCAGATGAACCGGGAGGGGCCCGCCGAGCCTCTACCTTCGAGCGGCGTTGTCTTGAGTCGGTTGCAAATCTTCACGATTCGAGGAAGGTAGAACTCTTCCCAGTTCTCTCGAAGAGTGTGTCCCTCCGGCAACTCCAGGTCGGGTTCGAAGTGGGATTTGCCCAACCGGCGATAGATATAACCGTTTACGGCGAGCGACCCGGGGCCGGTGCCGGACGATAGCCAGGGGACCATCGCATCTGCAGCGAGCTGAGGGAGGGGCCGCGCAAAGTGCATCGGGTCCCAGATCCAGGATTCTTCGGACGCTTTACCGGCGGGTGGTTCCCTGATCAGCGATCATTCTCTCTCCTCAACTTGTCAGCCTAATGCAG
Source organism: Dehalococcoidia bacterium (assembly GCA_036010925.1). Lineage (GTDB taxonomy): Bacteria > Chloroflexota > Dehalococcoidia > Tepidiformales > Tepidiformaceae > DASCML01. Next base: position 3,846 of record DASCML010000193.1, read on the forward strand.
ATGGGCACTCTACCCGGACCCGGGAGCTACCACCGTCCGGCCACCATCGAGTCACCAGGTTCGCCTGTGCCGCCCACCGCCTTTCCGAATGGCCTCACAGTATGGTGGCGGTCGCCCGTGCCGCGCCCTTTG
>DASCML010000194.1:0-5541 GCA_036010925.1 Dehalococcoidia bacterium
AACTGCCTTTCGGGCATCGCGGGGGTAATCATCCGGTGAGGGACGTCGAGTCCGGCAAGGTCACGATCACAGCCCAGAACCACGGTTACGCGGTCGATCCCGACGGCCTCTCAAGCAACGTCTCTGTCTCTCATGTCAACCTCAACGACGGCACGGTTGAAGGTCTCCGACTTGCTGACAAACTGCTATTGACGATTCAGTATCATTCCGAAGCGTGTCCTGGTCCTCTCGACAGTGACGGGATCTTCGATCGGTTCGTCAGCATGATGGATACAAGTACTGGAGGAACGGCATGACCAGGGCAACTAGCAGTCGGTTTGCATTAGCTTCCGACAGTGAAGCCATCGCGTCGATCCTACGAGCCCTGCGGGAAGAGGGGCCGGATGTCGGCCTTCCAGACAATCTCGACGCGGAACGCGTTCGGGAATGGATAAGCAGGCTCGGTGACCAAGGATGCATGATCGTCGAGTTCGATGGAAGTATCCTGGTGGCCTTTGCAGCCCTGGATTTTTCAACAACGGAGCCCGACACCGGCCTGCTTGGGGTCTGGGTACTTCCTCAATACCAGCGGCGGGGAATCGCGACGGACCTGGCAGAGCAGTTACTCGACTTTGCCCGCGAGCACGGCTACCGGAGTATTCGCGGCCGTCTTCCTGATGGAAACAAGCCTGCGCTGAGCTTCCTGTCATCGATAGGCGCAATGGTGCCGCTTCGCAACCCGAACATGCGGTTCGAGCTCCCGCTTTGATCGGACGCTACGAGAGTTGAGGGACACAGTCATGACCCGGCGTCCCAGTATGGCGACACGGCGACGTAACAACGCGCCGGTCCGTCCCCCGCATCGCGTTCAGACCCCGGCCGGTGCCGCGGTCGTCATGGCCGCCGCCGTGGCATTTCTAACACTTGGAGCGGCACTGGGCCTAGCTTCGTTTTCCAATACCGAACTCACTGCCGGCGAGGCGGGGCCCGGACTTGCAAGGCTGCTTGCGGTCACAGCTCTGGTCGCAGGCCTCCCCGGAGTTCTCGTTTCCGTGCTTCTTCTCGGTGGCAAGGCTCCCATCGATGTGCTCGTACCGGCTATCGTCGTTGGCGTTGTCATAGGCGGACTGGAGTCGATCTTCCTGTTTATCCCAATCACAGGGCCACCGGTCGCGGCGCCTTTCTTGCTGCTCGTGCTGGCTTTTCCCGCGGTGACAAACATCGTCGTCGGGGCCAGTCGGAGACGGCAGCATTGAAACCGCAAAACGTTCTGATTATCGGCTCTGGCCCAATCGTGATTGGACAGGCGGCCGAATTCGACTACGCAGGAACCCAGGCCTGCAAGGCCCTTCGCGAGGAGGGAGTCCGCAGCATCCTCGTCAACTCGAACCCGGCCACCATCATGACCGACCTCGATGTGGCCGATGCCGTCTATGTTGAACCCTTGGCGCCCCCTGTGCTCGAGCGCATCATCGAGCGTGAAAAGCCGGACGGGCTCATCCCAACCCTTGGCGGTCAAACCGGGCTGAATCTCGCCGTTGAACTTGCAACCCAAGGTATCCTCGAGCGTTACGGAGTCCAGCTCCTCGGGACTCAACTCGAGTCGATCCAGAGAGCCGAGGATCGTGATCTCTTTCGAGCGATGCTGGCAAAGATCGGTGAGCCATTCCTCGAGAGCAACATCTGTCACACTCTCGAAGAATGCGTTTCCGCTGCAGAAGAGATTGGCCTCCCGGCGGTGGTACGGCCGGCCTACACTCTCGGCGGCACGGGCGGGGGCATGGCCTTTTCGATGGACCAATTGACGTCCATTGCCGAGCGAGGCCTCACTGCGAGCCCGATCACCCAGGTCCTGGTGGAGCGGAACCTGATCGGGTGGAAAGAAGTCGAATACGAAGTGATGCGGGACTCGGCCGGAAACGTCATCACGATTTGCAACATGGAGAACATCGACCCCATGGGTGTCCATACTGGCGATTCGATTGTTGTGGCCCCATCTCAAACGCTGAGCGACAAGGACTATCAGATGCTCCGCTCGGCAGCGCTCAGAATCATCACTGAGCTGAGAATCGAAGGCGGCTGCAACGTGCAGTTCGCGCTCGCTCCACGCCCGGATGTGACCGAATGGAGCGGAGATCTCGATGCCCCGCTCCCTTACTACGTAATCGAAGTCAATCCCCGCGTTTCCCGCTCCTCGGCGCTGGCTTCCAAGGCGACGGGTTATCCGATCGCCAGGGTGGCGGCCAAGATCGCCTGTGGGAAGACACTTGACCAGATTCCGAATGCCGTGACTGAGAAGACAACAGCAGCGTTTGAACCTGCGCTCGACTACTGTGTTGTCAAGATCCCGAGATGGCCATTCGACAAGTTTCATCTCGGCGACCGGACGCTGGGTACCCAGATGAAAGCCACCGGGGAGGTCATGGCAATCGACCGGACCTTCGAGGCAGCACTCAATAAAGCGGTGCGGTCACTTGAAATTAGCGGTCGCAATCTGCTCTGGGAACGGTCTGAGTGGAGGAACGGCGAAGAACTTCCCCTGGGCGCCACGGACGAGAGGTTGTGGGCACTCATGGCCATGCTCCGGAGGGGAACCGATCCTGCCGCGGTCGCCCGGGAGACGGGCGTCGACCCATGGTTCCTCAACCGCTTCTTGAACATCATCGAAATGGAGAAACGACTTCTGGCCGAGCCTCTTACCCCAGACCTCCTTCGCGATGCGAAGCGACTCGGCTTCAGCGATGAGATGGTGGCCCAGCTTGGAGATCGCCTTCCAGAGCGGGTACGGGAAGCCCGTCGGGAATGGAATCTCCAGCCTGTCTACAAGATGGTGGACACCTGCGCAGCCGAGTTCGACGCCGCAACGCCGTACTTCTACTCAACCTACGAGCAGGAGAACGAGGCCACTCCCCAGCCTGGCAACGCGGCACTGGTCGTTGGCAGCGGGCCAATCCGGATAGGCCAAGGGATCGAGTTCGACTACGCAAGTGTCCACGCTGCATGGGCCCTCCAAAACGCCGGCTATCGGGCGATCATGGCGAATTCGAACCCGGAAACTGTCTCGACCGACTTCGACACCAGCGACCGCCTCTATTTCGAGCCTCTCGATGAAGAGTCCGTCCGTGACATGCTCGAAAACGAGAGTAACTCGGGAGCGACGCCGCCGTGCATTGTCCAGTTCGGCGGGCAGACCGCGGTAAACATTGCCAATCCACTAAGGCGAGCAGGGCTCCCAATCATCGGCTCGAGCGCTGACACCATCGACACGGCCGAAGATCGCAGGCTCTTCGAGAGGTTCCTCCAGGAGCTCGGCGTGCCCCAACCACCGGGGGCCGCTGTTCACACCCTTGAAGAGGCCATGAAGACGGCCGATACCATCGGCTACCCGGTTCTCGTGAGACCCTCTTACGTGCTGGGTGGACGCGCTATGGAAATCGTCCAGAACGCAACGGAAATGGTCACGTTTCTTGCCCAGGCCGCGGAGGCGGCCCAGGGGAAGGCTGTACTGATTGACAAGTTCCTGCAGGGCTCCGAGGTGGAGGTGGACGCGATCTGCGACGGGGAATCCGTTCTTATCCCGGGGATCATGGAGCATATCGAGGCTGCTGGTGTTCACTCAGGCGACTCGATGGCCGTCTATCCTCCCCGACACCTGGATGCTGAGGAAAAGGAGACGATCCGGGACTATACCGAAAGGATCGTACTGAGCCTGGGTGCCATCGGGATGACCAATATCCAGTACATCGTGCTGCCGCGAGAAGCCGGGGACCCGCCGCACGTATTCGTGCTCGAGGTCAATCCACGGGCGAGCCGGACCGTGCCGTTCCTTTCGAAGGTCACCGGCGTCCCGATGGTTCAGCTTGCCGTTGGCGCGATGCTTGGCAAGAAGCTTACCGACCTTGGATACCGCGGCGGCCTATGGCCTGAAAAGGACCTCGTGGCGATCAAAGCCCCCGTCTTCAGCATGTCGAAACTCGTACACGTCGACACCCATCTCGGACCCGAAATGAAGAGCACCGGCGAAGTAATGGGCATCGACCGCACCTTCGAAGCCGCGATCGCCAAGGCCTTGATGGCGAGCGACCAGTGGCTCCAGCCTGGGTCATCGGTCCTGTTGAGCATCAGCGACCAGACCAAGGCCGCAGCCCTGCCTCTCATCCATCAACTGGCGTCAGCAAGATTCAAGTTTTTCGCCACCGAGGGCACATCAGCCATGCTTCGAGGGCTCGACATCGACGTCACAGAGGTGACCAAGGTCCTCAGCGGATCACACCCGAATGTCGTTGACGTCATCCAGGACGGTAGCGTTCAGTGCGTCATCAACACACCTGAAGGTAGATTCACGGGGTCCTTGCGGGACGGGTTTCATATCCGGCGAGCAGCAGCCGAAACGCGAATTCCCTGCTTCACTTCAATGGACACGGCCCGGGCCGCAATCGATGCCCTAGCCCACCCACTCGACTACGACGTGGCCACACTTGCGGAGTACATCAGCGAGTGAAGGTTGCGACAGCCACCGTCATCGCCAACGAGCCTGTATACGACAGTGCGTGGATCGCTTGGTTTCGCTCCCCTGAATTGTCCTCGCGCCGCGCACCCGGACAATTCGTGATGATTCGCTGCTCTCCGGAAGGCGGGCAGCCTATGTTCGCCAGGGCATTCAGCTACTACAGCGTCGGGGACGACCGGTTCGCTATCCTCTACTCGGTGGTCGGCACGGGTACCGCCTGGCTCTCTTCGCTCAGACCGGGAGACCACGTGTTCGGCTATGGGCCGCTCGGAAAGGGGTTGCGCCTGCCCCGCGATCCCGGAAACCTATTGCTCATCGGCGGAGGAATAGGGGTCGCCCCGCTGGCGGACGCTGCAGAGATGGCAATCGAAGCCGGCCACCAAGTCGTCGTCATGATGGGTGCTCGTTCGGCCTCTGCCCTGCTTCCAGCCAACCATCTTCCACCTGAGGTGGAGTACCTCGTGTCCACGGAGGACGGATCCACGGGGTCTCACGGATTCGTCACAGAGCACCTAGGCGAGTGTCAACCCTGGGCCAGCCGAATCTATGCCTGCGGTCCGAATGCGATGTTCGCCAGCCTAGCCGACACGCTCCGAGAGAACGGACGCCGACAACGTCCCGAAATACTCATGGAAGAAGACATGCCGTGCGGATGGGGTATCTGCTACGGATGTACTGTGTTCACCAAGCACGGTGTCAGACTGTGCTGCAAGGATGGGCCGAGATTCAACCTCTTCGATGTCTTCTGAAACGTGCAATTAGGCGTTCAGCAACCCTACACTTTCTCTCTGGCACTGTATCGGTCGGGGTCTCGCCTCTTCAGCCCGCGAGTCACCAAATCCGTTAGTTGAGGCCTGGGAGTATCTCTTGCTGGCTGTCGAGTCCGCGAAATTGCAGCACGCAAACGCGATTCACGACCTCGTGACATTCTGGGCCGACAAAGGAGACATGCTCCACCGCCCAGTGAGCGAGGTGTACGAATCAATTCGTGATTTCAAGGTCGCCCGGGATGGCGATGACCTTGTTGGCTGCAGTGCACTTCACATCATTGA
>DASCML010000195.1:0-8580 GCA_036010925.1 Dehalococcoidia bacterium
ACTCAAACGATTCGCCTCAAGGCGGTTCTTGCTCCTCGGAACCTTACCGTATCCCGGGCCTAAATGCGCCAAGTTCGGCTAACGGCGGAATGGGTTCGAACTGTCCTGGGGAGGCGAGTCATCCTCGACGTTCAATCCCAGGAGCTGCGCTCTTGCTTCTTCGTAGACGTCCTTGGCCCTTGCCTCGCTGCTGAGAATTCCTTTCAGCCGTGACGGAGCGACGTCTTCGCCGCCCAGCAGAACAGAATGAAGCCGTTCGGCTTGTCTGAGCCACATCTCCCAGGCGTCTCTGTAGGCCTTCGCAATCGCCGGATCCGATTTCACTGCGACCTCCCAGCCCGTCGGTGTAAGCGGGAAGAGTAGCACGCGCCCGGGCGAATCCGGCAAGGATGCGGTGATAACTTCAGAGCCTCGATCTCTTACCCGCGTGCGAAGGCGATAAGGTATGTTTGCCGCCGGAGGGTCGGTGACTGAATTGAGTGCAACCACCGAGCAACTAATCCCACTGCGCGAGGGGATGTTCGATCTGCCGGCGAAGCTCGGGGAGCCGGCTAGGCTGCTCGGTGCCCGTTGCCGCGAGTGTGGACAGCCGTTCTTCCCAAGGCGAACGTTCTGCGCTGCCTGCACTGCAGGCGACCTGGCTCCGGTGACGTTCGCTTCCGATGGCGAAGTTGAAACGTACACGATCGTGCGGCAGCAACTGCCAGGTTCGGCCATGGTTCCCCCATACGCGATAGTAAGAGTGCGGCTCGACGACGGCCCGTCGGTCCAGACGGTCGCAAGCGGGGACCCCGAGGCGATCGTCATCGGTGGCCGGGTGCGACTGATTGTGGAACGCGTGAAAGAAGATGAATCCGGCGCCATGGTGGTTTCGTTTATGGCCACGCCTGTGGACCGATAGCGATTGAAGGAGGGATATCCATGCGCGACGTTGCAGTTCTCGGGGCGGGGCTCCACCGTTTTGGGCGATTCCCTGACAAGAGCCTTCAGGATCTTGGTCGGGAGGCAATCAGCAACGCTCTTGACGATGCCAAGGTGCCGTTCAAGGACATTGAAGTTGCTTACGTTGGTCGTGTGCTCGCTGGAATGGGCGCCGGACTGAATGTCGTCTCCGAAATGGGGCAGACAGGAATCCCTGTGGTCAACATCGAAATGGCTTGTGCGAGCTCCACAAGCGCGTTCAGAGAGGCGTATCTTTCGGTGGCTCACGGTATTTACGACACGGCTCTGGTCGTGGGATTCGAGAAGATGCAGCGAGGAATGCTGCAGATTTCGGAGGGCGCGAGCTATCAGACGGTGATGGGTCTTGCCGTGATGCCCGCCAGCTACGCTCTCCAGGCTCAGCGTTACATGGCGGACCACGAGGCCACCCCGGAGATGTTCGGCCAGGTCTCTGTGAAGTCTCACAAGAATGGAGCGCTCAACCCATACGCCCAGTACCAAAAGGCGGTCACGCTGGACGAAGTGATGGGCTCGCGGATGATCGCCGACCCGATCACCTTGCTCCAGTGTTCGCCTACCACCGATGGTGCCGCCGCCGTGGTGATTTGCGCGGCGGACAAGGCGGCTCAGTACAGAGCCGAGCGGTCGATGACGGTTGTCGGCTGGGCGACAGGCTCCGGACAGTTCCAGGCGGACGACGGAGGCGAAAGCGATGCCGAGACGGGCAGTGGTGAAGTTCAGCGCTTGGCCTCGATTGCCTACGAAAGGGCGGGCATTGGACCGGAGGATGTCGACGTCACCCAAGTGCACGATGCGTTCAGCCCGGGCGAGATATTCACGATCGAAGGCCTGGGTCTCGTACGCGAAGGCGAGGGCGCTAGGGCCATCTGGGAAGGGCGTACGGAAATCGACGGCGACATCCCGGTCAACACCGATGGAGGGCTCTTGTCTCGAGGCCATCCTATCGGCGCCACCGGTGCGGCGATGGTTACGGAGATATTCCGGCAGCTCACTGGCGAGGCCGGGCCCCGCCAGGTGAAGGACGGGAAGGCTAACGTGGGGCTGATTCACAACGCTGGCATCGGTGGTGTGAACATCCTCGTGTTCAAAAGCTGAAGCCGGCACCAGCTCCCAGATCGATGGACTTCTCAACGGTGTCCGCGCCGGGCTCTCTGTGATCCTTTGCATCGGGTGTATCCTGCGCGCCACACAGGAGGGCATGCGATGTCGACGGTACGCCACGTGGTCCTGGTGAAGTTCAAAGAAGACGCGACCGGCGAGGAAAAGCAGAAGTTCATTGAGCGGTCCTCTTTCGGCAAGAGTGCGTCGTTTGTCTCCAATTTCGCATGTGGATGGGGAGTCGATCCGAACCCGTACGCTAGTGCTTCCGAGCAGTGGGACTGGGCGCTTACGCTGGACCTCCCGGACGGCGACTCGCTGCGTTATGCGAACGATCCCGAGCACCGGGCAGCAGGAGCGGAAATCGCAGGCTTGGCTGAGAAGTTTGCTATTCTCGACTTCGTAATCGAATAAACGGCCGGGTTCGCTGGGGGTTGCCTCGTTCATCGTTTACAATTTCGATGCGGCGACTTCCGCTCAGCTGGTAGGTGGGAGCACACCGTGGTGTCGAGCTGCGGCCGGGCCTTTTCGGCCGGCTGCTCTTGAGCCGGGTCGAACTGGCAATGAAGTACAACAGGCCATCAATTGCGCGCATGTCCAGAGGAGGGAGGTTCCCTGAGCCTCCAGTCTGGAATCATTTGAGTCTCGCCTTGCGGTGTTCGGTGGTTAGGTTCCGACCTTCGTGCTCGCGTTGCTGAAAATTCTGGGACGCCCTGCCGGTAGGCCGTTGACATCCGGTTGCACAGCCCGTCTTATTGAGTCCCCGCACAAGCCATGCCGCTTGAGTGGAGATGGGAGGATGGGGATGGCAAGTCCCGAAGCTGAAGCTCTCAAGGAAGCCTTCAAACAGCTACAAGAATCACTTGGGGGGAGCGACTACGCTCCGACCATCGAAGAGCAGCGTGCGAACGTCGCTGGGCTTGGGACTACAGCAACGGTTTTGCCCGATGTGGCCATCACAGAAGCTTACGCGGGCGGCTGCCGAGCCTACTGGCACGATCCTCCGGGCGCCGTGGAGGACCGTGCCATCCTTTATCTCCATGGCGGAGGCTACGTGCTGGGATCACCGAAGACGCACGAGCGACTGGTTAGCCATCTCGCGAGTGCTACAGGCGCCAGGGTACTAAACCTGGATTACCGCCTCGCGCCCGAGCATCCGCACCCGGCCGCTGTCGAAGACGCAACGGCCGCCTACCGATGGCTTCTCGATCAGGGGTTCCTGCCGGGATACGTCGCAATTTCTGGCGATTCGGCCGGAGGGGGCTTGAGCCTCGCGGCGCTTATTTCCATCAGAGAGCAGGGCTTTCCCCAACCTGCCGGGGCTGTCCCTCTCTCGCCCTGGGTTGACCTCGAGGGAACCGGAAACTCGATGGTCTCTAACGCGGAGAATGACCTGCTGGTCCAGAAGGAAATGCTTCAGGGGATGGCTGCGTCCTTCCTCGGGGAGGGCGGCGATGCTCGCGACCCGCTCGCCGCTCCCGTCTACGGCGATTATCGCGACCTGGCCCCTATCTACATCCAGGTCGGCGGGGACGAAACGCTCCTCGACGACTCCACACGGGTGGTGGAGCGTGCGAAGGCTGCCGGAGTGGAAGTGAAGCTGGACGTGTTTCCAGAGATGCAGCACGTCTTCCAGACCGGGGTCGGGAACGTGCCCGAGGCGACAGATGCAGTCGGGCGGATTGGTGACTGGTTGAGAGCTAAGCTCGGCATCTAGGTGGTCTTGCTGTGTCACTCGCGGGGGGGGGAGGGGATGCACCTTAGTCTCAATCGCTCGGGGTGAAGATCAGGCTGCCTCGGAGCTCGCCAATCTCCCGTCCGCTATGGCCAGGGTGCGGTCGGTCCGGGCGGCGACACGCGGATCGTGGCGATGTGCAATGCGGACGGAAGCGTGACAAATGAGAAGGTGAAGCAACAGCTCGACCAGCTTGGAACTGAGGCCTGCTGAGCCACTCGGCAGCTGTCGAAACAGGGCACGTGCGATTACGCTGGCGCAGCTCGGGTCAACTAGGAGCTCTCGACTGTCGGCCCAATTACGGCCGCCTTTAGCCGGGAAGCGCGAGTGGCCCCCACCAGAGGGACGAAATCATGCTAGCAGTCGAGAGAGATCGTATTCGTAGTGCTTGGCTCGGAAGGATTTCTGGGTGCGAACTCGGGAAGCCCATAGAATCCTATTCCATGCGAAAAGGCGTTCGCGAACTGAGGGAATACCTTTCTCGGGTGGGGGCGCTTCCGCTTCGCGACTACGTCCCGTTCCTGGAAGGAGAGCTTCCGGAGTCGGCTCGGGCGACCTGTCGCGGACACATTGTCCGGGCCGAGTGGGACGATGACATCAACTACACTGCTCTCTCGCTGACGATGCTGGAACAACATGGCCGGGCCCTCAGCACCGCCGACGTGGCGAGGGCCTGGCTTATGGCCCTACCTGCTGGCCAGACCTGGACTGCTGAGCGGGCGGCGTATCGCATTCTTATGAACCGCGCTCCGGATCGATTTGCGGCCGGGGCGGAACCTGAGTTCGATCTTGCCGAGTGTGCCGACAACGAGTTCAACGACTGGATCGGGGCTCAGATACGGGCCGATCTCTACGGATGGGTCTGTCCCGGCGAGCCTGGCCTTGCAGCACACCTGGTTCGCCAAGATGCGCAGCTCTCACATGTTGGTGAGGGAGTGCACGGCGCGGAATTTGTGGCCGCTCTTGGGGCGGCGATCCCGATGGAGGACACGTTGGACGCGGCAATCGACCGGGCTCTCGAGGAGATTCCCGGGAGCTCAGACTCCGCTGAGGCCGTGGCGCTCGGCCGCTCACTGGCCGGTATACCGGACGCTGTCGACCAGCTGCATCGGAAGTACGAAGGCCTTTCGCCAGTTCACACGGTAAACAATCTCGCGGTCGTGGCCTGGGCGCTCTGCTCCTACGAGGACGACTATTCAGCTGCGGTAGGAGAGGCCGTGGCAGCGGGTTGGGACACCGATTGCAATGGGGCTACCGTTGGAGGTCTCTGGGGGCTCAGCGGCCGACCGATTCCGAAGAGCTGGACTGACTCGTGGAACGGCCGCGTTCACGTCGGCCTCGCAGGCTGGGGTGAAGTTGATGTCGACGACCTGATTAATCGCACGGTGGAGGTTGCCGTTCGGCTAACCGACTCTGCATAGGATCCCGAAGATTGGTCATGGTCGAACCAATTCTGCGGATCCGACGCCCGAGAGAGCAGCGGCTCGCCGAGGTTGTGACTTGCCCGTAGGAGTTTCTGTGGCCGCATCGATAGTCAGGTCCCGGGCCGTGCTGACGCTCGCCCTCGTGGCCCCGATATGGCTGCCGCTTTTGACTCAAGCCTTCGCACCGAGTGAACCCATGGAGGGGATTGCACAGTCACTCTCGCGGAATGACAAGGTGCCGATCGTCAGACAGCGCTCACCTCTGGGCTGACCAGCATGCGGGCGAGCTCCTGCCTGTGATGCGAGGGCTCGCCGAGGTAGTGGTGAAGGGAGCGGGAGGTCCTTGTGTGAAAACTGATCGGGCTCTCCCTCGAATAGCCGACGCCGCTGAAGACCTGGTGGCCGAGGGTGACAACCTCCCAGTATCCCTGGCTTGCCAGCACCTTCGCCGTGTGAACGCTTTCGATCGCCGGCTGCCCAGTGTCGAGCTTCCAGAGCGCTTCGTAGCTTGCCCACTTGGCCGCATCTGAGTGCGTCACCATGTCGATAATCATGTCTTGGACCCGCTGAAACCTCCCGATTGCCTGGCCGAACTGTACCCTGATTCGGCTGTAATTCAGGGTCATTTCTATGACTGCCTGGCATCCCCCCGCCTTGTACGTGCAAAGTATGGGAGTGGCCTCAGTGATGGCCTGCTGCAGCGGCGCCCAGCCCATGTTCTCCTGGCCGAGAAGGGTGGAGCGGGGAACCTTCACGCCGTCTAGTTCGACCTCGAACGTCCTTCCCGAAAGGAACCCCGGAAGGCGGCGCACCGAGACGCCTTCCGACTCCCTATCAACCAGGAACAGTGAGATCCCCGCATCCTGCTCGGACCCGCTCGCCGTCCGGGCGACGACGATGAGCTTCGAGGCTGCTAGAGCATCCATGGTGAACGTCTTAGTCCCGTTCAGGGCGAATTCCCCGCCACTCGACGTGGCGGTTGTTTCAATCGAAGCCGGGTCCCAGCCGTAGTTAGGCTCGGTCATAGCCAGTGCCAGGGTCTCCTCGCCTCTCGCGAGTGCCGGCAGGAGTTCCAGCTTCTGCCCCTCATTTCCAGCGTGGAGAACGACCAGGCTGCCTAGGATGGTCGACGAGAAGTGCGGACCCGGGAGGGGAGCCGTGCCGAGCGCTTCGAAGAGGACGCCGGCACTGGTGAGGGGATAGCCGCTGCCGCCGTATTCTTGGGGGATGATGATTCCGAGCCAGCCCATGTCGGCTGCCTTCTGCCACAGCTCGTCAGTTGTCCCGGTGTCGGTGTCCAGCAGGCCCTGCACCACGAGCTTGGGTGTGTCACGCCGGAGGAAATCAAGGGCTGCGTTTCTAAGCAGTACTTCGCTTTCGTTCAGTTCCAGGTCCAAGGTCATTGAGTGCTCCTGTGCTGATGTGTCGGTTCCTGTGTAAGTAGAAGCCACCCGGGCTAGCGTCCGATCTGAAGGGCACGCGCGATTTGAATCTTCATCGCCTCCGGCGTACCGCCGGGGGCCTTCGCGATGCTGTTGCGCTGGCCGACCTCGAAAATGCCGTCGTCGAGGCGCTCCTCGCCCTCGTCGATGAAGGCGTAAGGACCGAGGACCTCGGCCAGGTCGGCTCCGTACTTGCTGCCAAAAACCTTCGAGAACATGGCGAAGTGCGGCCCACCGTAGCCTCCCCCCTTTCCACCGGCGTTGCGGATCGAAAGGAGACGTTCTGTCTGGGTATACAGGTAAACGTCAACCAGTTTGTCCAGCAGGTGGGGATTTTCGCGGAGCCGTGTCGTAATGTGGGGATTGTTCCGGCACTGGTCAAAGAATCTCTCCGACATTCGATTGCGAATGATGTTTGCGCCGCCGCCGTGCTCCACGGCGAAAGTAGCCATCGTCACCTGCCAGCCTTCACCCTCCTCGCCGAGCAGGTAGGACTCGTGGACTCGAACGTCGTCGAAGAATACGGAATTCTTGATGGCCTCCATGGTTGCGCCGGTCGGGCCGTAGGCCGCAGCCATAGTGCTGAGCGGGAAAAGGTCGAGTGGCTGGATGGTAATGCCGGGCAGGTTGGCGGGCATGATGAAGCTGGAGAGGTTCTCGTGGCGTGGTGCCTCGAGGTCGCTGCGGGTCAGCAGGTAGAACTGGTCGGGTGGCGGGTGAATGCCGCCCACGAACGTCTTGGAGCCGTTGATTACGAAGTATTCGCCATCGCGACTGGAGCGCAGTGCATTGGTCTGTTGGTTCGCCACGTCGGTGCCCGTATCGGGCTCGGTCATCAGCTGCCAGGTCATGGAGTTACCTGTCAGCATCGGTGGTAGGAAGCGCTTCTTCTGTTCCTCGGTGCCGCGGGCGAGGATGGCCGGCGCGGCCAGGTTGGTCCAGTCGGTCACGATTGGAAGAGACTCGCCTCGACTGGCGAGCTCCTCTTGGATGACAGGGGTCAGATGGCCGAGTCCGCCGCCGCCGTATTCTTGAGGATGGCCCGGGAAGAGCCAGCCCTTTGCGCCGAGCTTCTGGGCGAACTTGCGCCGGACCTGAAACTGCTCACGGGTCATTTTCTGGGCGTCGCGGATCGGCTCCATGTCGGCGGGCCAGTTCTCATCCAGCCAGGCGCTCACCTCTTTGCCGAAATTTTTCTGCTCCGGTGTGAGTTCAATCGAAAAATTCATTTATTATCGCCTCTTCTACTTGTCGCCGTGCTGGAAGTTGATTCCGCCGGGGTGACCGTCGCTTGGCGGATTTCACCACGATAAACGTGGAGACAGCAACCGCGTGACTCAGCGGAAGGCACCTGAACCCGAGCACGCGATGCTATTGATCCTGCTCTGCATTCGAGAGCCGTCCTCTGCCTCAGGCAGATTCGCAATGCAGCGGAGCCCTTTGGCGGACAGTCCATAGCCAGTCTCGAAGCTGATCGTGAGGCCAGTGCCTTTATCCGGCACACTCGAGCCTTGAGCCGTTTCATCTCCCAACTGAGTTCGGTCGCGAGGAGCCGCGCAGGGACACGTGGAAGGCGCCGATGAAGCGTAGCGTCTTCCACGTCCAGGGCTCGGGAACCGATAACCGGCCCAGCTTGGCTAGTCGTTCTTCGAGCGCCGCCCCTTCAACAAGGCAGTATGCCTCACCATCAGGAACTCCCTCCGGAAGATACCGAAACTGCACCCGGTGAAGGAGCGTCTCGGGCTCGAGCACAGTGCAACTGACCTGTCCTGGGTTCCACAGCTAGAATGGGCGGGATTCAACAACCCAGGCACAGCACGCTGGATGTCAGGAGAAGGCAAGTGGTAACACCTCCCGAGGACGAGTATCTGCACGTCGAAGGTCACGAGAATGAGGGATTCTTCAACGACAATCTGTG
>DASCML010000196.1:0-3689 GCA_036010925.1 Dehalococcoidia bacterium
GACTAGCACCCCGACTCCGAGTTCCATTTCAGCGATGACACATGAGAGGAGTATCGTGGCGCGCACTGGCTCGATCTGGTCCGTCCCCGTCTATGATGGCTCTGACTTGGTTCTATCAACAGAAGTAATCGGACCATCGGGCGGAATCTACCTGGGCAAATATGATTTGTCACTTAACCTGATAAGCACAGCAACACATATTATTAACCCAGATGGTCTTAATAATAACGCTACATTAACCTATACCTATGAAAATAATATAATCTCGATTGCCGACCACAAGCATATTTTCCAAAACGACTATCATTACATTACGTGTTCAACGTCTGGCGATGGCAGTGGCGGCAATCTTTATCTCATGAAAATCGACAAGACGCTCGTGCTGAAAAAAATAGTAGAAGTCACCACTGATAACACGCCGACCAATGATATGTTTCTGGTCGGGGATGGGAGTCGGATCCACGTAGGCAAGTTTCACCCTGGGCAGGGACATGACATCTATACATTCGACGACAATCTAAACTCCGAAGGCCCGGCCATTCCGATTGGCAACACGGGCCCGGGCAACGCAGTGAACCAACACTCCAATGGGGCCGCTGCAATCTTTCATAACAACCAATTTCATCTCGTCGCTCCCGAAACCCTCGCCCCGGGCCAGGGGGACTACTTCTACAGAATTGTTTTCGACAAAGATTGGAACGTCGTCGACGAACGAACCACAATACTCACCGATATGACCATGCTTGGAATCGTATCCGGCCTTTCACACGAGCCAAACACTGATACCTTCGTTGTTCACTACACTCGCGGCGATACCGATGGGGGTGGGCCCATCTACCAGGCCATATATGACACCAATTGGATACTGTTAAGCAATGAGGTGCTCATCTCGACGGGGAAATACCAGCGCCCCCACAGCCTATTCGTCGGCAACGAACTCTTCCTTGGTTACGACTCAGCAGGTGTCTACCTGAGCAAGTTCAATGTCAGCTTCCTGCCCGAGAATACGGATTAACCTGCGTCGAGCCTGCGCAAACCCCGTAAGCAACGCAGATTGGGCCGTCGTCCAAGGGTCTCCTTCACTCCCTCTGGAAGGGCGACTGGCGAAGAGAAATTCGAGGTCATCGGCGTGCCCTCTTGGGCTATGAGATTGACGGCCACGCTACGCATGCCGTTGTTGCCGCATCAACGAGTGGCCCCCGCTGTCAGGAGGATTGCTTCCCCCTGCAGCACGGCCGCAACAATCGACGCCATGAGCCAGCCATCAAGACCAGAATGCTGTCGCGTGGACAGCCCTACCACGACGGTTGCGCGGTTCGGCGAGAAAGGCCCCCCTCCCCTCGATCTAGCCGCGGTTTACTCGGCGCGGGCACCCACCGCGGACGGCTGCTCAGCTCCGGCCTTGGGGCCGTCAAAGTACTTGATCAGCTCGTACCAGCCCGAGCCGTTCGCGCGCATCGGCATGCTTTCGAACTTCTGCCCGGTCTCCATGTGCTTCTTCCGCCCTTCCCAGGCATCGGGATCGCGCTGCCACTCATTGAGGATGCGCTCTGCCTCTTCGTAACTCTCCGCCTCGACCTCGTAGAGGGAAAGGTAGCCCGCGGGTGTGTCGATGTTGACATGGGGCCCGCTGAGCTTAAAGACGCTTCCACGAATGAAATTCGGACACTTCGCAGTGTCCTCGATGTGCTGATTGACGAACCACTCGTTGAACTGCTCTTGGACATCGTCGCTGTTGGGCTCGCAGAGCCCGATGAGCACGAATCGTGGCATGGCCTGACACCTCACACGAATATTGGTGGCTTTAAGGGTAACGGCTTGCGCAAGCGTAGGCACTCAACAGAATGGATCTTTTCATCGTTCCCTAAGTGAGCCTGCAGCCTATCCGACGCCTCTGCCTGAAGCTTGTCTGTATGTGTTGGGGGGGAGCGCGCGACACAGAGTGCGAACCGGCCGGCGACACGGCGCCCGATCGGATGGGGATTAGTTGCGATGACGCTCTCGACGGGCCGGAGGCTACCGGGCCATCTACGGAAGCGGGAAGGGTTGACTGTCCCCAAACATATGGGTTGGATGGCTCGCGGTGGGCTGAGGCAACCACCGGATGGGTCGTGAACTTTGCGCCTCGAAGGTGTGGCTCGGTACGGGCCGGGAGGGCAGGATCGGACTGAGTGGAACGAGTCTATTCGACAGGCTCCTAGCGCATCCCTCCGGCCGGGAGCTTGGCATCGCCCATTCTCGAGCGATTTTCCGCGAAGTTTTGCCACTCGTCGCCTCCTGCGAGGCCGAAAGGCTCTGATGAAGCTAACCTTGGTTTTTTTCGTGGCTACGGCGTGCTGCTTGTCGCAGCGGCGGCATCTTTCGTGTCGGACGCCGACGCGGCTCGAGACCCTCTGCGGGGGGCCGGTTGTCCATCGATAATGATGGCAGCTCCCGACGATTGATAATTACCGGAAGTGGAGACGCGTACGGGCTGAACTTGTATGACGACGGCGCCTCGGGGTGTGGGCGCGACTTCCCCGCGGCGCGTGCGCCGGGAACCGGGATAGCGTCCGGGGAAGTCCTGACGGCGAACTTCGCAACATCGTGCATGGAGAGCCCACCGAGGCTCTTCAGGATCTCTCGTGGGGGTTAAGTTTCGTCTACGACTCGCTCAAAGACCCACCGACGGACTCTTTGAGAGTTGTCTGGACCCAAAAGATAGGTAGGGGGAAGGCCGTTCCTTGGGGAGTTGCCTTGTCGAAACACCGATATCGACGCTACCGGGAGAAGCTAATGTTGAAGAAATATCTGCTGATCATGTTGACCTCGATGGCCCTCCTTGTGGCCGCCTGTGGCGACGAGGGCGACGGTGGTGCCGATGAAGACGCCGATCACGAGCACAGCACCGAAGTCACAGAGCTGACCCTGGTCTCCTCGGACACGCTGGTCTTTCAGCCCAACAATCTCGAGGTCAGTCATGGTGAGCCGGTCGAACTGATCTTGGACAACACCAGCGGCTCAACTCTCCACGACTTCACCATCCGCGTGATGCCCGTCAAAGATGTGCACTCTGAAGGCGCGGACCACGATATGGGTGGAGTAGAAGACGATGACGAGCACGAGATGGACAGCGAACTCGCTGTCCATCTCGCTGCTGATGCCGGCGGTACAGGCATCGTGAGGTTTACTCCCACCGAGCCTGGAACCTACGAGTTTGTCTGCACGGTTGAAGGCCACGAAGCAGCCGGCATGGTGGGCACCATCGTCGTCAAGTGACGGGGGAGCCTACCTCAGTGCGTCTTACCCTCCCAGAACGGTAACCGCACGATCGGATCATGTTGCCGGTTCGCACAAAGAGGATAAAGGCGAGCGCGAGCTCCCCTCCAGGCAGCCGACGAACCAAAATGGGTTCAAGAGAACGTCCCCACGGTCCCGCGGTCCTGCCGTAGGTGGAGCGCCGCTCCACAGTTCCCGATGACCAGGTTGCTTTGGATCAGAACTGCTGAGCGGACGCCACCTACGTGTCGGGAGTCCTGCGATGCCGTCCGGCTGGTCTTCAGAATCCTAGCAGCTAGAATGGGCGGGATTCAACAACCCAGGCACAGCACGCTGGATGTCAGGAGAAGGCAAGTGGTAACACCTCCCGAGGACGAGTATCTGCACGTCGAAGGTCACGAGAATGAGGGATTCTTCAACGACAATCTGTG
>DASCML010000197.1:0-4355 GCA_036010925.1 Dehalococcoidia bacterium
GCCGTCCCCCAAGCGGGCCGCCCGGTCAATCGAGGCCTCGACCGAGCCGCCGATCCATACCTCGAGAGGCTCGGTCGTGCGGGGTGACACGGTCGCTTCTTTAAATCTGTAGCGGCGTGTACCGCTGACGGTTTCGCCATCCAACAGCCGCCTGATCGCGTCGAGGCCCTCCTCGAAAGCCGAAGGACGCATCCTCAAGTCTGCGCCCACACCGGCGAACTGGCTTTGGCCAGCGCCCAGCGCACATTGGAGGATGAACCGTCCGCTGTGAATCGAAGCCAGAGTACCGATTTGCTCCGCCACGACGACTGGGTTCCAGAGAGGAAGAAGGAAAAGGCATCCTGCAGGCTGGTCACCCCACTCTGCCAGCAGCCGCCCCAGCATCGGCACATTCTGGTAGTAGGGTGTCGGCGTCGAATGGTGATCGCCGATAAACAGCGAGTCCAGGCCAGCCCTGTTGGCCGCCGCTGCTCTTTCGATCATCCAGCGGGCGCCGGTACGATCCTCAACGCCGGCGTGTGCGCTCGTCAAAGAAATCCCAACGCGCATGGTTACCTTCCCGTGTTAGCAGTCTGCGAATTCTGCCACGCCGTCAGAGCGGAGGTCTTCCCCGGGTTCACCGGCTAGGATTGTTGGACGCGCCACGGAGGTCCGAGGATGACGGGAACCCTGCTACCCTTTCCGATACACGAGACAACACTGGACAACGGCTTGAGGGTGATTGTTGTCTCGACGGGTTTTCCCAACATCGTTTCCCTTCAGATTCCCGTCAAAACAGGTTCGAGAAACGAGGTCGAACCCGGGAAATCCGGATTCGCGCACTTCTTCGAGCACATGATGTTCCGCGGGACAGAGCGATTCCCGCCTGATGACTACTCGGCGATCATTGCCAAAGCGGGCGCCAGGCAGAATGCCTACACGACCGACGACTACACGAACTACCACATCACTTTCGCCGCCGAGGATCTCGAAACCCTGTTGGATCTCGAAGCCGACCGATTCATGAATCTCAAGTACGCCGAGGAGGGTTTCAAGACCGAATCCCGGGCGATCCTGGGCGAATACAACCGCGGCGCCTCTGACCCGATGATGAAGCTGTTCGAGGTGCAGCGAAGCAATGCGTTCTCAGTCCATCCGTATGAGCACACGACCATGGGCTTCTTGGCCGACATCGAGAACATGCCCAACCAGTACGACTACTCGCTTTCGTTCTTCAAGCGCTGGTACAGGCCCGAATACACGACCGTTCTGCTGGCAGGGGACCTGGAGCCTGAGCCCACGGTGAAGCTAGTGGAGAAGTACTGGGGGCAGTGGAAACCAGGATCCGATACACCACCAACGATTCCCCAGGAGCCTGACCCGACCGGAACTGTCTTAGCCCACGTCCCCTGGACCAGCCCGACGATGCCCTGGGTCACGGTCGCATTCCGGGGACCGGCATTCCGTGTCGACGACCCGTCGATGGCCGCGCTCGACATGCTCTACGACCTCTGGTTCGGGGAAACATCGGACCTCTACCGTGAACTTGTGGAAGTCGACCAAGTGGTCGACCGGCTTTATCCCTGGGTTTTACCGACCGAGGACCCTTCGCTCGCGACGGTCCTGGCACGGGTCAAGGACTATGCGAACCTGCTCCCGGTGCGGGACCGAATCCTCTCCATACTCGCTCGGGCTCGCTCTGAAGAGGTCCCCACCGACCGCCTCCGGGATGCACAGGCCTACGCCCGTTACTCGCTGTTACGCAGCTTCGACAACTCTGAGGCCATCGCCAGCAACCTCGCCCGTTTCGTGCGCTTCGATCGCTCGACCCGCGCGCTTGAAGCGCTCTTCGAACAGTACGAAGCCCTTACACCGAAGGCCCTGCTGGAGGCCGGACAACGCTTCATACGGGACGACGCGCTTGTCCTGACAACGCTATCCGAGGAGCCGCAGCCGGCCGAGGAAGAAGGCCCCCCATCCCTGAAGACGCTATTCACAAAGCCTGCCCTGCTCGATGAATCCTCAATGGTCGTCGCCAGCTCCCCAACACCCCAGTTACTGATGAAAGTACAGTTTCTCGTTGGGTCGGCGGACGACCCGGAAGGAAAAGAGGGGCTTGCCGCGATGGCGGCCATGATGATTGCAGAAGGTGGCTCCATTGAAATGAGGGCGGACAAAATCACCAAAGCCCTGCTCCCGATGGCTGGCTCTCATTCCGCCCAGGTCGACCTCGAGATGACGACGTTCACCTGGATTGTCCACGCCGACAACTTCGACCGGTTCGCCGAAATCGTCCTTGGACAGCTGCTCTCGCCCGGGTACCGGGGCGACGATTTCGACCGGATCAAGGACCAGCAACGCAATGCCCTCGTCCAGGACCTTCGTTCCAACAACGACGAGGAATTCGGGAAAGAAGTCCTGCAGTCGATTGTGTTCGCCGGCACGCCGTATGGCCACCCGACACTCGGGACGGTTTCGGGTATCAACTCAATTGCGCTTGCTGACATCCGGGAGTTCGTGGAGGCCAACTTCACTCAGGCCCGCCTGGTCCTCGGACTCTCGGGCAGCTTCCCCGACGGCGCCGTGGACCGGCTGCGAGCGGAGCTCGCCCGTTTGCCGGGCGGCGACTCCCCGTCACCAGTTACCGCTCCGGTGGGAGCCCAACCTGCGGCGCTCGAAGTCGAAATCGTCGAAAAAGACACCCGGTCGGTTGCCTTTTCATTTGGACACCCGATCGACGTACTGCGAGACCATCCCGACTTCCCGGCGCTCTGGCTCGCCAGGGCAACACTCGGCGACCATCGTGCTTTTGGCGGCCGCTTGTTCCTGCGAATACGGGAGGTGCGTGGCATCAACTACGGCGATTACGCCTACATCGAAGCCTTCCCGGGCGGTATGTACCGCTTCTTCCCGCAGCCCAACCGGGCCCGCCGCGCCCAACTCTTCGAGGTCTGGATCCGACCCGTCCAGCCTGAGCAGGCCGTCTTTGCCTTGAAGCTGGCACTTCACGAGGTTGAGAAGTTCATCGAAGGAGGCCTCGACGACGACGAGTTTGAGCGCGTTCACGGCTACCTGCTGAAGAACATCTACGTGATGCTGCAATCCCAGGACGCCCAACTGGGCTACGACCTGGACGGCCGCTGGTTCGGAACCGGCGAATTCACAGCTTGGATGCGGAAGAGCCTGGAGGGCCTCACACGCAAACGCGTGAACGAAGCGATCCGTCGGCACCTTTCCGCAGAACGGCTGACCGTTGCGGTGATCACCGGCGACGCGAAAGGATTGAAGGAGCAGCTGCTCGATTCTGCGGACGCGGTTATGAATTACGACGCACCAAGAGATGAGTCGCTCCTGGCCGAAGACAAGATTGTCGGGGCACGGCCCCTGGGTTTAACGCCGGAACGAATCAGAATTCGCTCGTCGGAGGACGTATTCAGATAGTGTCGAGTGCTGCATACAGCTTGAGGTTCGAAAGGAGACCGTCGAATGGCCACTTTCCTTGGGCACGCCAAGATCAAACCCGACAAACTTGAGCAGTGGGAAGAAACAATACAAGCGTCGTTCCGGGAGACCCATGGCAACGAGGAAGGCGTGCTCCGGTATGAGTTCTGGAAAGGGCAGGAGCCCTACACCTACTACGCTCTGCTGTCTTTCAAGGGCAAAGAAGCTTTCTTCGTCCACCAGGACGCCCCTTATCACCGGACCCTACCGTTTGGTGAGTGCTTCGAGTCCTTCACGCTCGAGTCGATTGACCCCGTGGACCAAGCCTCGCCGCTCCCGCGGACATCAAATCCGCCGCTTAGAGCGGACGCGCCCAACAACCTGAAGGAGTGGGAGCCGGGGTCGTCGCCCACGATCGCAGATTGGTGGAGCGGGCGAAGCTAGCGCTCTCTCCGGGTGTGGAGTTTTCCGAGGATTAGAGTTCGAACCCAGCCGGTGCACGATTGCGCCCATTCCACGCCGGCGGTGAGGGAGCAAGGATAGACACGGCAGCACAACGCTGCTTTCAGCAAGGCTCGCACCCCCAGGCGAAGGCACTCGTCGCGGTAGCGCTTGGTGTTCAGCACTCACAACGCGATCGGGAGGAGCTACTCGCTTTAGTTGAGCGAGCGAATCTTCGCTAGATAGTCAGGCCCTAGATGGGCACCACCGGACCCCAGTAGGTGCGCTGCGGCCACAGGAAATCGATGTGCGTGCGCTCGATCTTCCACTCGCCATCGACCTTGCGATACGAGTCGTCGTAGATGCCAAAAAGGGCCAGTGGACTCTCTACGCCTTCCGTGGTGATCACGTCGATGAGATACCAGCGAGCATTTGCTTTGTCCGGGCCGAGGATCCGGATCAGCGGGTTGGTGGTGCAGTGCAAAAACGAGTAA
>DASCML010000198.1:0-10736 GCA_036010925.1 Dehalococcoidia bacterium
CGCGTGTTTCGCTGGTGCTCCACCTGACCATTAGAGAAGGCGTTGGGGTCACTGCCTGGGAGGCGCGCCCTGTGCTGCTGGACGACACTGAGGACCGGCCTCGGCCGGCCACAAAGGCCGAGGCGGCAGTCGTTTCGGAGCGCCTCGCCGCAAAGCGTGTCCACCTTCCCGAGTCGGCGAACTGCCCGTCCCCCTGAGCTTTCAGGTGTCGGCTATAGGTTCTGCTCCCGGCAAACGTCGACGTCGAAAAGGATGTTCCCCGTGAAGCTCGGCCCCTGCTGGCATATCCAGACCGCTGCTTTGCCCATGAGGTCGGCAGACTCGAACTCAAGAGTTGGATTCTCGGGGTCGTTTTCGGCGAAGAGGTTGCCCGGCGTTTGGATCCGGCCTTCCGGCGAAAGGGCGTTCACCGCGATCCTATCCTCCTGGAGTTCCATTGCGAGCCCCTGTGTATAACGGTCCAGGGCTGACTTGAGCATGCCATAGAAGGCGCCGCCTTTGCCGGCTTCCGGATACGGTCCCGGGCCTGGGAACTTGGCTGCCACCGACGAAATGTTCAGCACGCGACCTCCATCGGTCGCCCGCAGATGCGGAATTGCGTTGCGCAGGAGCAGGAGTGGCCCGCGAAGATTAATCTGCCAGAGAAGGTCCAGGTGCTTCTCCCGCACCGTTTCGATTGCGCCCGGCACCAGGACCGCCGCATTGTTCACGACGATATCCAGTCTCCCCAACCTATCTACAGCCTGCTTGACCCCGTCTGATATGCTCTCCGGCTGTCTCAGGTCCATCCTCACCGCAAGCGCCCGGTGACCATCGCTCTTGATGCCGTCCACGACCGAGTGAATGGTCCCAGGGAGCCGCGGGTCCCCCTCTCGCTCCGTTCGGGCCGCAACAGCCACTGAAGCGCCAGCCTCGGCCAGGTGCCGGGCCAGGTCTGCGCCGATTCCCCTGCTGGCACCAGTTACGAGCGCCACTTTTCCGCTCAAGGACATTGGGCTCCTCCTCCGACTTTCTCTTTCGAGGCGATCCTAAAGCTTCTTGCCAGCCGCCGGGACGGTGACCCCGGTTCGGGAGCGGGCGCGCTCGCCGGCATCGGTCCTTTGGGGGCGACGGATTGCTCCCAAAGGGCGAGAATCTCTGCACGGGCTGAGCCCACAGGAGATTTCGATGGAATACACCAGACTCGGTCGCACCGGCCTCAAGGTTTCGCGACTCTGCCTAGGGACGATGACGTTTGGGGTTCAATGCGACGAGGCTTCTTCGCGCGCGATCCTCGACCGGGCTGCTGAAGGCGGGATCACCTTCCTCGACACTGCCGACGTTTATCCCATCGGCGGTACCGCCGAGACTGTGGGTCGAACGGAGGAGATCGTCGGCCGCTGGTTGAATGGCCGCCGCCAGGACTTCATCTTGGCTACCAAGTGCTCGGGGCCAATGAGCCGCAAGCGCTGGGATAGGGGTAACTCCCGCAAGCACATCCTCGATGCTGTCGACGAGTCGCTAAAGCGCCTTCAGACCGACTACATAGATCTCTACCAGCTGCACGGTCCGGACCCTGAGACGCCCGTTGACGAGACACTGAGGGCTCTCGAGGACATTGTCCGGGCCGGCAAGGTCCGCTACGTGGGGTGCTCGAATTTTCTCGCCTATCAGCTGGCAAGATCGATAGGGCGAAGCGAGGTTCTGGGTGTGGTCAGGTTCGACTCGGTTCAGCCGCGCTACAATCTTCTCTTCCGTGAAATCGAGCGTGAACTTCTTCCCCTGTCCGCTGAGGAGGGGATTGGCGTCATTCCCTACAATCCGATTGCCGGGGGACTCCTGTCGGGCAAGCATGACTTCGGGAGTGGTCCGGAAGAGGGCTCTAGGTTCACGCTGGGGACCGCGGCCGGGCGCTACCAGGCCCGCTACTGGCATGAGGGCATGTTCAAAACCGTTGAAGATCTCCGCGGCGTCGCTGCTGCCGCCGACTGTAGTCTCGCCAGCCTCGCGGTCAGTTGGGTCCTGGCCAACCCGACAGTGACATCGCCCATCATTGGCGCGAGCCGCCCGGAGCAGCTTGAAGACAGTCTAAATGCGGTCGAAGAGCCGCTCCCCTCAGAGCTAAAGGAGAACTTGGATCGCATCACGATCGAATACCGCAAGGGTGACTCGAGCAGGTAAATCAGTCATGACAAGCGACGAACTCGGTGATTTGCTTTCCATCGCACGTGAGGCCGCGAGGCTGGCAGGTGATGTAATCATGCCGCTGTTCGAAGCAGGCGTGGCTGTGGAGCTGAAGGCCGACAACACTCCTGTGACGGAAGCCGACCGGAGGGCAGAAGCAGTTATCCGCGAATTTCTTGAGCGCGAGTGTCCTGACCACGGGGTGCTTGGCGAAGAGACTGGAGAAACGGTTGGGGCAGGCCGGTATCGTTGGGTTGTCGACCCGGTCGATGGAACCAAGTCATTCATCCATCGTGTGCCATTGTTCGGAACGCTCGTCGCACTTGAACGTGACGGTGAGCCGGTTGTGGGCGTGATCGCCTGTCACGCGGCGGGTGAAACCGTGTACGCCGCCACCGGGATGGGCGCCTTCGTTGACGGTGTAGAGGTCGAGGTCTCAATGACCCAGTCTCTCTCCGAGTCAACCGTATGCATGACAAGTCCCGCCGGGATGCTTAAGCGGTACACTGCCGCTTTTTCTGAGCTCTGCAGTCACGCTGGGCTTGTTCGCAGTTGGGGAGACTGTTACGGGTACCTGATGGTGGCAACGGGACGCGCCGACGTAATGCTGGACCCGATCGTGAATTACTGGGATGTAGCAGCGCTACACCCCGTGATCTCCGAGGCCGGCGGACGCCTTACGCGTTGGACCGGAGAAACCGAACTCGGGGAAACCTCCGTGGCAACGAACGGCATATTGCACAACGAGGTGCTCACGCTTCTGGGGGAGCACCTCGTTGGCGAAAAATCCGACCCCTAGGCTTTCTTTTCGATCCTGAACATCCGGGTGCTGCAAACTGGGCACGTACCTTCAGTTGCTGGCTTCCCGTTCTTCATGGTGATGGACTTGGGACCCTGCACTTCCCGCTTCTGGCGGCACTTCAAGCAATAAGCTTCCATTGTCATTGACCTCCTGGTCCGGATTCGCAATTGATCCACTGAATAAGCAATTTTGCAGTTCGAATCCGGGAGAATGATATCGCGAAGTGGTGCCCTGTCAAACACAGCTCAGGTTCGATTTGAGGGTTCCAGTACCTTCAGAGGCCGAATCTGACCGTTTGGACCGACCCTGGCGGTCGCCAGGAAGAGGCCGTCTGCCCCGTATATTCGGACCCTCTCGGCGGCGTGTTTCGTCGCAACGCGGACCATGTTTCCGTTCCGAATCTGGTCGGCCTTCTCCGCGCTCAGAAGCGCTGCGTTCCAATCGAGCAGGCCTTCATCCGCCGGTCTCACCGCCTTTGGGAGGAGTCCTGCTTGAGTCAGCTCTGCAACCTGTTCCAATGTGAATGCGTTCTCGACGCGGGCTTTTCCAATCTCTGTACGGCGGAGTTCTGCGAGGTGGGCGCCGCAGCCTATCGAGGCGCCGATGTCCCTTGCGATGCTCCGGACGTATGTGCCGGGCCCACACAGGAGTTCGAATCGCAGATGATCGCCGTCCCTTTGAAGTTTGAGGCTGTCAACGTGTACCGGCCGTTCGGCGAGTTCGAGGGGAGAGCCTCGCCTCGCCGCCGCATACGCTCGCTGGCCTTTGACTTTCACGGCGCTGAACACGGGAGGTCGCTGCTGGATATCCCCTGTGAAGCCCAGCTCGAGGTCTCTCACAGCATCCTCGTTGAGATCCGGCGTTCCCGTCGTTGAGATCACATCGCCTTCAGCATCGTCCGTGTTGGTGCTGATCCCGAGCCGAATCGAGCCTTTGTATCGCTTTCTGTGCTCGGTCATGTATTCGACGAGACGAGTTGCCCGGCCAAGGCACAGGACCAGCAGCCCCGTGGCTGCCGGGTCAAGTGTCCCCGTGTGACCGATCCGGCGCTGGCCAACGATTCTGCGCATGCGAGCGACGACGTCGTGGCTCGTCCAGCCGGACGGCTTGTCTATGAGGAGAAGGCCGGAGGCGTCAAGCCCCGGCCTTCGGTGTCTCTTCGCTGCTGAGTTCATTGATCAGCGCCGATATTCGGGCGCCGTGCTCCAAAGAGGTGTCGAGGCGGAACTGAAGTGTTGGCACCCGCCGCATGCGAAGCTGTCTTCCGAGCTCCTCCTGCATCCAGCGGGCAGAACGCGTCAGGCCTTCAAGGATCCCGGGGCGGTCTCCTTCCTCGCCGAGGTGCGAAACGTAAACCACTGCGTGGCCAAGGTCGGCCGAGACGACAACTTCCGTAATAGTGACCAGCCCATGGGCCACAAGAGGGTCCTTGAGGTCGTGCTGGACCAGCAGCGCCAGCTCTTCCCTGAGGAGGTCAGCGACTCGTTCCGTCCGGCGGCTCACACTCGTACTCGGTTAGTTGACCCGTTCTTGGTGCGAGGTCTCGATTACGTCGCCCGTGGTGAAGTTGTCGAATCCACCCACCGTGATGCCGCACTCGTAACCTGTCTGGACCTCGCGGACGTCGTCTTTGACCCGGCGAAGGCTGTCGATCTTGCCCTTGCCTATTTCCTGTCCGTCCCTGAGGACGCGGGCGGCTAGTCCGCGTTTCATCTCGCCGTCCATTACGTAGGATCCCGCAATGTTGCCGACACGGCTGGACTTGAAAATCTGCCGGACCTCGGCATGTCCATCCACAACGGTCTTGTAGATGGGCTCGAACATGCCGGAGAGGGCCTTCTCGATGTCTTCGAGAAGCGGGTAAATGATCGAATACGTGCGGACCTCGACGCCCGATGCCTCGGAGCGCTTCTTTGCCGACTGGTCCGTCTTGGTGTTGAACGCCACGATGATGGCGTTGGACGCCTCCGCCAACATCACGTCCGAATCATTCACGGCACCCGTGCCGGTATGAATTACCTTCACCTTCACTTCGGCCTGGCTCAGTTCGCTGAGGGCTGCCCGGAGTGCCTCGATGCTGCCCCGGACGTCTGCTTTGAGGATGATAACCAGCTCCTTGACAGTGCCGGCGCTGATTTCGTTGAAGAGCGTATCGAGATTGACGCGGGATTGAAGCGATGGGTCCCTTTCCTTCCCACGTCGCGCCTCCTCCACGATTTGGCGGGCCGTTTTCTCATCCCGAACGACCCTGAACCTGTCCCCGGCGTCGGGCACGGACTCGACCCCCATGACCCTTGCCGGAACGGCGGGGCCGGCCTCCTTCAGGCGCCCGCCTTGGTAGTCGAACATCGCCTTGATCTTGCCACTGAGGTCGCCAACGACCACGGCGTCGCCCTGGCGCAACGTGCCGGAATCGACCAGCACGGTAGCGACCGGCCCTCGGCTGGCATCCAGCTCGGCCTCGATGACCACTCCGCGGGCCGGCTTGTCGGGGTTAGCTTTGAGCTCTTCAATCTCGGCAACGAGCAGGATCGAATGAAGCAGTTCTTGGACCCCGTCACCCGTTGTCGCCGAGACTGCGGCCGAGACGACATCCCCGCCGTAGTCCTCAACCACGAGCTCGTGTTGTGTAAGCTGCTGCTTGACGCGGTCTGGGTCGGCACCGGGAAGGTCGGACTTGTTGATGGCGACGATGACCGGGACGCCCGCCGCGCGGGCGTGGTCGATCGCTTCGACCGTCTGGGGCATCACGCCGTCATCAGCGGCAACCACCAGGATTGCGATGTCGGTGACCTGAGCGCCCCTCGCCCGCATTGCGGTGAAAGCTGCGTGCCCCGGCGTGTCGATGAAGGTGATCGTTCTGTCGTTGAACTCGACCTGGTAGGCACCGATGTGCTGGGTGATGCCACCAGCCTCACTCGAGGCGACATTCGTCTTGCGGATGGCGTCGAGAAGGCTGGTCTTGCCGTGGTCGACGTGTCCTAGGATGGTCACGATCGGTGGCCGTTCGAGGAGCGTTGCCGGATCTTCGGTCTCGTCTTCCTTTTCCCGACTGGCGGTCGCCTCAGGCGCGCTTTCTGGGTTTGGATTGAATCCACAGTCCTTCGCGACGACTGCGGCGGTATCGAAATCTATCGTCTGGTTCATCGCTGCCATAACACCATTCGTCATGAGCCGCTTGATGACGTCCACCGCCGAAATGCCGAGGATCTCCGACAGCTCTTTGACCGTGAGAGCGGGCGGGATCGTGATGTCGTGGGCTTTGGCTTCCGAGGTAGTCATTAGGTCTCGCTTTCTTCCGGGTGCGGGCCGACGGCATAGGCGCGCAGCGCTCCGAGATCATCCGCTGGCGGTGAGAAGCGGAGGGCGTGCGCTATCGTACCGCCCTTAAGCGCTTGCTCCCAGCACTCGGTTCTGGTGCAGACGTAGGCTCCCCGGCCCCGTGCACGGCCGGTGGGGTCGACCCGGAGACGCCTTTCGGGTGTGCGGACAATCCGGACCAAGCGTCGCTTGGGGTTTTTTTCTTGACAGCCGATGCAGGTCCGGGCAGGTACATGTCTCGGCCGCGTGACGCTGGCCGCCATCAGATCCTCCGTCAGCGAATACGGCCGCTGTAGTCGTACTGCTCCTCGTCGTCCTCGTCCTCTTCGGTGCGGCGGCGACGCCGCGCCTTGCGGGGAGTTTCTTCCTCCTCCTCGCGCTGGGGCAGCACATCTTCGGCAAAGCGAATGGTGGTTGGACGATCCTCGGGCGCCGCAAGGTCCGGAATCTCGTATTCTTCGTCCTCTTCGTCGTCCTTCGTCTCTTCTCCGTAATCCTCGGCCTCGCGCTCTTCGCGGTCCGGGATTGGTACTTCTTGGAGGCCTGCCGCGAAGCTGACATCCTCTTCGGACCCCGCTTCCGTCGGGGGCGCCTCCTCCACTTCTTCGGTCGATGGCGTTGTGCCCACGGGCACCTTGGGCTCCGCCGCCACGGGCGCGGGTTCTGGCTCTTCCAGCGTGGCGATCAGGTCCAGATCGGGCTCTTCACCGTCGGCGTAGGGCTCGAACGCCGACGGTGCCTCACCGATGCCCTCAGAGCCCCGTTCGGCGGCGCCCTGGCTACGAATGTCGATCCACCAGCCGGTCAATTTTGCGGCGAGGCGGGCGTTCTGCCCTTCCTTGCCGATAGCCAGGCTGTACATTCGGTCCGGGACCGTAACCGACGCTCGGCGTTCCGGTAGGTTCACTGTGACTTCAAGTACTTCAGCTGGGCTCAGCGCATTGGAGACAAGGTCGGCGGGATTAGGGTCCCACTTGACGATGTCGACCCGTTCGCCTCCTAGCTCGTTCACAACGTTCTGGATCCTTGTTCCGCGCATACCCACACAGGCGCCAATCGGGTCGACCTTGGAATCACGGGCGTGAACCGCCACCTTCGAACGGTGGCCTCCTTCACGGGCGATAGACTTCACCTCAACGACCCCGCTGCGAACCTCCGGCACTTCGACCTCCAGCAGCCTTCGCAGGAGGCTCCTGTGAGAGCGACTCACCTCTATCTGGGGTCCTCGCGCTTCCTTCGAAACGTCCAGGATCACGACCTTCAGCCGCTGCCCGGAGCGAGGGTGCTCGTTCCTCACCTGCTCGCGAAGCGGGAGGATAGCTTCGGTTCCCCTCCCAAGGTCGAGCGTCAGTGAACGTGGTTCGACTCTCTGAACTGTTCCGACAACGAGTTCACCGACTTTGTCGCCATACTCGAGAAACACGGCTTCGCGCTCCGCCTCCCGCAACCGCAGCATCACAACCTGTTTTGCAGTTTGAGCGGCAATACGCCCCGCGTTGGCCGGGGCGGGAATCTCGAAATCGAGGACCTCGCCCACCTTCGCGTCTAGCTTGTATCGCTTGGCTTCGGTCAGGGTCATCTCGACTTCGGGGTCTTCCACCTCCTCTTCTACGACAGACATCTGTCGGTAGAAGACGAAATCTCCCGACTCCGCGTCGAGCCGGGCGTAGACGTTCGGTACGGGTTCGCCGTTCCGCCGATAAGTCGAGCCGAGCGCTGCCTCGACGGCCTCGAACACGACCTCTTTCGGGAGATTCTTCTCCATCGCGAGGTGGCTGATAGCGAGCAGCAATTCGTTCTTCATGAAACTCAACAAAAAGGTGGGCTCACAGCCCACCAGTCCAAAGAAGTACTAGGTGTTAACCGCAGTGTACCAGCGCAGCACCCGTTGGAACAGGCGTTCGAGAGTCTACGATGGACTCCGTAAACGCCTCGTCCAGGTTCGCAGCCCGCGACCGGCCCGGGGCCGCGGGCCCTCTAGATTCTCTCAGCGACGACGGTCCCCATCCTGGCTGTATCGACGAAGGTCGTACCGGTTCCCGCGATGTCGGGAGTCCGGTAGCCATCACGAATCACGGAGTCGACGGCTTGCTCGATAGCGTCGGCTTCCGCGGACTTCCCGAGGGAGAGACGGAGCATCATGGCGGCGCTCAGAATTGTCGCCAACGGATTTGCCTTCTTCTGTCCGACAATGTCGGGAGCACTCCCGTGGATCGGCTCGTAAAGCCCGATTCCTGTTCCATCAGCCCGCCGCCGCCCGAGACTAGCAGAGGGCATCATTCCCATTGAGCCCGCAAGCATAGCTGCCTCGTCTGTGAGTATGTCGCCGAACATGTTTTCGGTGACGATGACGTCGAACGTAGAGGGGCGCGAAATGAGGTGCATCGCGCAGGCGTCGACCAGCAGATTTTCGAATTCGACGTCCGAATACTCGTTTGCGGTCTCCGCCGCGATTTCGCGCCACATCTGCCCGGTGCGAAGAACGTTCGCTTTGTCCACGCTCGTCAACTTGCCCCTTCTCTCGCGGGCGAGCTCGAATCCGACTCGAAGGATCCTGCGGATCTCGCGCTCGCTGTAGCGGAGGGTGTCGACGCCTTGTCGACCCGAAGCGCTGGTCCAGCGCCTCTTCGGTTTTCCGAAGTAGAGCCCTCCGGTGAGTTCACGGATAACGATAAGGTCGGTACCTTCGAGGACGTCCGGCTTAAGCGAACTGTCGTTGATCAGTTCATCGTAAATCTTCACGGGCCGCAGGTTGGCGAAGAGGCCCAACTGCTTGCGGAGGCCGAGGATTGCGTCCTCCGGCCGGGTCTCAGCCTGGGGGTCGTCCCATTTGGGCCCTCCGACGGCTCCGAACAGTACGGCCTGGGACGTTCTTGCCCTCTGGACCGTTTCGGCACGCAGAGCCTCGCCGAACCGATCGATTGCAGCGCCGCCAATCGTCTCTTCCTCGAACTGGAATTCGTGACCGAACTTTCGTCCGACCCGGCCTAGGACTTTGATTGCCTCTTCGATAACCTCGGGTCCGATCCCGTCTCCGGGCGTGACCAAAATGCGAAATATGGACATGGCCGCCAGACTACTCGATGACTTGGATCTCGTCGCGTTCGCGGGGTCATCCCCGGTGCATTTAACGGTGCGGGCCGGTTACAACGATGATATCGTTACTTGCACGGCCGGTGGCTGGCGCATATGCTGGTTCTCACGAACTTCGACCCATCCCGGGTCCAGGAATCCTTACTCACTTGCCACGGTACAGATCTACAGCCCAGCGCAGGCGAAGCTCTCGTTCACGTCCAGATGCTGATGCCTTCCCCGTCATCGATGCGGAAGAGATGGAATTGGCAAACGGAGCAGACGATGGTACCGCTCTAGATATCGCAGATCTCGAAGCTAAAACACGGGACGAACTCATCGAGATCGCCACCGAAGCGGGCGTCGAGGGCCCAACCGCCATCCGCAAGCCCGACCTCATTTTCCGAATCCTTCAGCTTCAGGCAGAGGAGAAAGGGAACATCTTCTCGGGCGGCTACCTCGAGATCAGCGATGACGGAAACTATGGCTTCCTTCGTGGCGAGTCGATGCTCCCCGGCTCTCACGACATCTATGTCTCGCAATCTCAGTTCCGGAGATTTGCCCTCAGGCCTGGCGATTACGTAACAGGCCATGTCAGGGCGCCGCGGGATAACGAGAAGTACTACGGGTTGCTCAAGGTCCAGGCAGTCAACGGAGTGGACCCCGAGACTGCCAAGCGCCGTGGCTTCTTCGAGAATCTCACGGCGATTTTCCCGTACGAGCAGCTCAAGCTCGAAACTGTGCCGGACAATCTGACACACCGGGTTATCGACCTGGTTTCTCCAATTGGCCGTGGACAGCGCGGCCTGATCGTCTCCCCACCCAAGGCCGGTAAGACGATGCTTCTGCAGAACATCGCGAACGGCATCACCACGAACCACCCAGAAGTGCACCTCATGGTCGTTCTCGTTGGTGAGCGCCCTGAGGAAGTGACCGATATGCGGCGCTCGGTTCGGGGCGAGGTCGTATCCAGCACCTTCGACGAGCCGGTCGAAGATCACGCCCGCGTGGCCGAAATGGCATTCGAACGCGGCAAGCGGCTCGTGGAGAGCGGCAAGGACGTCGTGATTCTTCTCGACTCGATCACTCGCCTGACCCGCGCCTATAATCTCGCGCTTCCTCCCAGCGGGCGAACCCTCTCCGGTGGTGTCGACCCCGTCGCGCTCTACCCTCCCAAGCGACTCTTCGGGGCCGCACGCAAGTGCGAGGAGGGTGGGTCCCTCACGGTCATCGCAACCTGTCTCGTTGACACCGGCAGCCGGATGGACGAGGTTGTCTTCGAGGAGTTCAAGGGCACCGGCAACATGGAGATCAGACTCGACCGCAAGCTCTCCGAACGCCGGTACTACCCGGCAATTGACATTGCGGCGAGTTCTAC
>DASCML010000199.1:0-4142 GCA_036010925.1 Dehalococcoidia bacterium
CGAGTTAACCCTCTCGCTCCGACGTTCGTACCAACCGCCATGAACAACTATGGGGGCGGGACCCCAATCGACGAGGCCCGTGTTGACCTGCCAGACGAGGCGCCTACGGCCCAGTATTACATCAACGAATCGCCACTCGGTCGGTATACGACCGTGGATGACTGCGCGGACGTCGCGGTAATGCTGGCCAGCGACCTCTCGGCGTCCATGACCGGGCAGGTCGTGCCCGTCGACTGCGGAAACACTCTCATGCGTCTGCCCGACATCCCGCCCCGAAGTGGAGGCAGGTCGCCGTCTGGCACCACAGACTGACTCCTAGCAGCTGAGATTCCCGGAGCAGACGGGACCGGTGAACGACAGGTCCAGACCAGAGTAGACAACGATGTATCGCCCGCCCCCGCTGTACCAGCGCGCCAAGACGTCCCGAAGGCCGTCCGAGAGACCATCCAGTGTGAGCTAATTGGACTCCGCGGCCGCGCCTCCGTGATCGGGTTCGTGGGCGCATCCGGGAGTCCAGGCGGGCCCGGAGCGTGGGTTGCAGGTGTCGAGGTCGGTTCGGCCGCACTTGTCGGCTGGCTTCCGGCTGTGGGTGGCACAATCGGTGGCGCCACGATGACGCTAGCTAGCAAACTCGGCAACTCTGCTGGTATTACGCGTCCCTTCCATAGCGTACCCGGCCGTGTTTAGACCTTTCTAACCTATGAAGTCCGTACACACTTCGGTCGCCCGGTACTTGGAATGTCGGCTGTCCCAGCACGGGGGCGCTCGATACCCTGAGGTCGCCCAGGGGGGCTGGAGGCCCGGCTATGATCATCTATCTCGTTCTCTTACTCGGTCTGTTGCTTTTGTCTGCGTTCTTCTCATCTGCGGAGACGGCCTATCTCTCGCTCCAACGAGTCCGACTGCAGCATGAGGTGAACGAAGGCATTCCTGGAGCCGCCCGGGTCGCCCGGCTTCTCCAACGGCCCCAGAGCCTGCTGTCAGGAATCCTCCTCGGCAACAATCTCGCCAACACCGCCTCCGCAGCGGTGGGCACGGTGATCGCCACCGAACTTGTTTCGGGCGGCGGCGGCGTGCTCATCGCAACCTTTGCGATCACTCTTCTTCTCGTTCTATTTGGTGAAGTTAGCCCCAAGGCTCTAGCACTCAGCCGGCCGGAGCTTCTGAGCCGTGCTTACGCTCTGCCTGTGTCTGCCTGGTCCCGTGCCATGGTTCCGCTCGTCTGGGGTCTCGACCTCCTCGCCGGAGTGATGAGGAAGCTGGTTGGGGCAGAAGAGGAGGGCACCACTCTGGCACTGACGAGTGCCGAATTGAGAACGGCGATCCGAATTGGAGCCGAGGCAGGGGCCCTTGAGTCAGTACAGTCGAGCCGGCTTCTGGGAGCACTCACCCTCGAACGCAGAAGAGTTCAGGAAATCATGGTTTCACGTCTCGACATCGTCGCTGTCGAGGCGGGGGAGTCGGCCCTCGACGTCGCCCGCCGGTTTGCGGATTCGCGCTTCCAGCGGATGCCCGTCTACCGGAACACGCCTGACGAGGTCATCGGCTACGTGCACATCAGCGACGTTAATGCGGCACAGCTCGAGGGCCTCGGCAAAACGACCGCGCGCGATCTCATGAGGCCCGCCCCGTTTGAGTCAGAGCAGGCCTCCATAGCACGTGTCCTCGAAGTTATGCGGGAGCATTCGAGCTACATCGTGATGCTGGTGGATGAGTTCGGTGGAACTGCCGGCATGGTATCGCTTGAGGACATCTTGGAGGAGATCGTGGGGGAGCTCGGGTCGGAGAACCCGGAGACCGCATCGATCGATGAATCCGCCAGGGACGAGGAAGGAATCACGGTTGTAGAAGGTACCCGCCTCCTGGTCGACCTATCCAACGACCTAGACACCGACTTCACCGAAGTCGACGCCAATACAGTAGCTGGCCTCGTGTTGACCTACCTCCGCCATTTTCCCGATACGGGAGAGCACGCCGATCACGCGGGGCACAGGTTTACCGTCCTAGAAGCAGACGATAGGAAGGTGACTCGGGTAAGGGTCGAGAGGCTTCCGGACGAGCCTCCCGGGTCCGCCTAAGCTTCTGCCTTTAAAGCCAGGCTCTCAGGCGACGCCGGTGCCACGCAATCTCGGGTCGAGTGCATCGCGCAGGCTGTCGCCGAGAAGGTTGAAGGCAAGCACGGTGAAACTCAGGGCAAGGCCGGGGAATACCGCCATCCACCAGGCAAGCTGGAAGAACTGGCGAGCATCGCCGCTCAGGTCGCCGCCCCAGGACGGCTCCCCAAGGTCGACACCAACCCCCAGGAAGCTGAGACCAGATTCAGTGAGTATTGCCGCTGGGAGCGTCGCGCTGGCTGTGACGATGGCAATCCCAATCAAGTTCGGAAGCAGATGGCGGAAGATGATGCGCCACTCGCTCGCGCCAAGGACCCGCGCAGCCTCTACGTACGGCGACTCTCGCTGCTGCAAAACGGCTCCTCGCATAATGCGCATGATTACCGGAGTAAAAATGATACTGATCGAGATCACGACCGTTGACAGGCCCTTACCCAGCGAGGTCGCCAGAGTTAGCGCGAAGAGAATGCTCGGGAACGCGATCAAGATGTCTGCGATGCGGCTGATTCCCTGATCGATGAGACCCCTGAAATAACCTGCTAGCAGTGCTAGAGCGGTCCCGCCAATGACGCTGATCAACACCGTCGCCAGTCCAACCTGGAGCGACACCTGAGCGCCATATACCACTCTCGCGTAGACGTCTTTTCCCTGTCTGGTGGTGCCCAACCAGTGATCGCCGCTCGGCGATTCGAGAATGTCCACGCTGGTCGCAGTCGGGTCGTGCTGGGTAATCAGATCCGCGAACAGAGCAGCAAAGACAACGATGACAATAATGGCGACTCCGAGCGCCCCCAAAGGCTGCGTTCGCAAGAACCGCGTCGTCGCTCGCCAGTAGCGCGTGAACGTGTTCGGCGCCCGCCCGATTGCGGCCTCGATGGCAACAGCTTCAACTTCCGCCATCTAGTACCGGATCCTCGGGTCGACATAGGCGTAGAGAATGTCGACGATAAGCGTAATGAAGATGAACATCGCTGCGAAGACCATGGTCACTGCCATCACTTCGCGATAATCCCGTTTGTTCACGGCCTGAAGACTGATGCTGCCCATGCCGGGCACTGCGAAGATCTGCTCGATCAGCACAGCTCCGCCAAGCACCACACCGAATTGGATACCCGCGAGCGTGAGCACGGTCACGAGAGCGCCTCGGAGGACGTGGCGCACGACCACGGTGCCCTCGCGAAGTCCCTTCGCGCGGGCTGTGCGCACGTAATCGGAGTAGAGGATTTCGAGCATGCTCGACCGCACGAGCCGCGCCACATAGGCAGCGCTCGAGACTGCCAGCGTCAGGGCCGGCCAGAACATGATGCGAAGGTGCTGGATCGGGTCATCCTGGACTTCGACGAAACCCCGAACAAGCGGCGTCCAGTTCCACCAGATAACGGGTAACAAAACCAGCAGTGTCGCAAGCCAGAAAGACGGAACGGAAAGGCCCGCAATCGTGAACACTCTCAGGAAGTAGTCCAAGAAGGTCCCTTGCTTTACGGCCGAAAGTACGCCCACCGGTATCCCAATAATCAGCGTCAGGATAATCGTGAGAACGGCCAGCATCATCGTTATGGGCAAGGCGCTCTTGATTTCCGCGCCGATCGAATCGTCGGTTCCGAGCGTTCTTCCGAAATCACCGCGCACGATATCGCCGAGCCAGTCAAAGTACTGGATGATAGCAGGGCGGTCGAGACCAAGGTCGGCCCTGAGTTTGTCAAGGCACTCCTGGCAGCTTCCGGTAGCACCAATCTTCAGAAGCGCAGCATCGCCCGGCTGGACTTGCAGGAGGTAGAACAGAAGCACCGACATCGCCAGCAACATGAACGGCACAAGCAGCAGGCGGCGGATGATGTAGGCACGCATTCAGAGACGGCCCTTTATACAAAAGAAAAGGCCCGGGGGCGCATCTTAATGATGGCGTCCCCCCGGGCCAAGATTTTGGCGTTTAACTCTTGAGCCAGAGATCGTGAGACCGGTTTACGAGCAACGCATCTGCTCGCGGCACATTCTGGACGCGCTTATTGTAGATGTTGTAGTCGTATG
>DASCML010000200.1:0-14140 GCA_036010925.1 Dehalococcoidia bacterium
CTCCGTCGAGTTCTCCGAGCCGAACACGAGCGTTGGCACGATTGTAGTAAGCGTCCGCGAAACCGGCTGCTGCCTCGACAGCCCGGGCGTAGCGATGCTCGGCAAGCTCGAAAGCCGAAATCGCGTAGAAGGCGTTACCCTCGTCAATGTAGGCCCTCGCTGCCGGTTCATCGTCTTCTTCGGCGTGCACCGGCGGAGTTGTCTGAGCCTCCCGTTCCCCGGTCACCTGTTCCAGCCACTGTTCCTCGGCAGTGAGAAGTTCGCCCTCTAGGGCAAGCTGATCGAAAGCCGACGCGACCGCACTCGCCTCCTGTGCCAATTCGTCGGGGTCGGCCGTCGGGACCGTCGCCCCGGGCTCCTCGGCGGGGACTTCCACTGGAGATTCCGCAGGCGGCGCTTCCGCGGCCTCTAGTTCGGCCTCGGCCGTTTCAGGCTTCGTCGGCATGAGCGCGGCGTCCGCGCTCACGGCCTCGGCGAACGCACCTCCGAGTTCGAGAGCCGGGGCGGCAGCGTCGTCCCGTGCGTCAGCACCCGACTTTGCTTCCGGCGCCTCGGCCGGCTCCACGCTCGCAGCAGGCAAACCCTCGCCCTGAGGCGGCTCCGGAGCTTCGGGCTTGTATTCCCTAACCCGGACCGGTGCCTTCTGTGACATTCCTCTCGTCATCAGTTTCATGACCACAATGGCCACGACGGCAAGGAGAATTAATCGGATTAACTTCTTTATTGCTGTCCGCTCTCCGCACGCTCCAACAGTTCCTCGCATACCGCGATCAGTCCGTTGTACGCGTACACAATGTAGTCACGCGGATGCAGTTCGATCTTCTTTCGCTCTTCTTTTCGCGCTGTCACTGGGTCCCAAGAACCCGTCATTTCAATAGCGTCGTGGTCGATGCCCAACTCCAGCTCGTAAAGTTCTCCGTCTTCACAAACAACGATGCACCCACGTTCTGGGTTCCCGATTGGCCCAGGATCACACTCGATTGCGTTGGTGAAGAGCGCATTCGGGAAAGATGGAAACGGGTCAAGCGCCGCACACGCTTCCTTCAAGACTTGCTGAAGCTGAATGGCCGTCCGCTCTATTACGGAATCCGCCTGGATTTTGAAAGCAAGTACCTCACGCTCGTTCACAGGCCCAAGTATAGGGGTCGGCCCTGTATTGTTAATACGAAATCCGCGGCCCAAGTTACCGTCAAACTAGATGCCTGTCCCCATTGACTTCCCACGGCACTTGGATCAGAATGCGGATGCCGCCTATCCATCGTGGAGGCGAGCTTTAAGAACACTGTTGCGACGAACGTCCGCCTGGACCTCAAAGGCCGGTACGGATACTGGGAGCAGCGCGGCGCAGACCGACCGCTCCGATAACCGTCCGACAATCTCAGACCTGGTGGGCCCGCAATAATTTCAGGATCGAGACCCTGCCGTGCGGTACTCAATTCACAAATTGCGGGACTGGAAGTCTGAAGGCCGGCGGTTCGCAATGATTACCGCCTACGACTACGCTTCCGCCCGGCTCGTGGAACAGGCCAGAATTCCAATAATCCTCGTGGGCGACTCCCTCGGCAGTGTCGTCCTCGGCCACGATTCCACGATCCCAGTTACCGTGGAGGATATCCTCCACCACACACGACCGGTGGTTCGGGCAACCGAAAAGGCCATCATCGTGGCCGACATGCCTTTCATGAGCTACCAGGCGAACGCGGACGAAGCGATGCGCAACGCGGGACGGCTGCTCCAAGAGGGCGGGGCGATGGCCGTGAAGCTCGAAGGTGGCAGCCATATAGTTCCCCTCGTCCGCCGCATGGTGGAAAACGGGATTCCCGTAATGGGCCACCTCGGCCTCACCCCTCAGTCGGTCAATCAGTTTGGCGGCCACAAGGTTCAGGGGAAGACGCCTGCCGCTTCGGCCAAGCTCCTAAACGACGCCCGCGCCCTAGAAGAGGCCGGTGCTTTTGCAGTCGTCCTTGAAACCATTCCTGCCCCCCTCGCAGAGATGGTCACCTCCCGAATATCGATCCCGACCATCGGGATCGGTGCCGGTATCGGCTGTGACGCACAGGTCCAGGTGTTTCACGACCTCCTCGGCTTCTTTGACGATCAGCGGCCATTTAAGCACGCGAAGGCCTACGCAAACCTCGGTGTCGCAATCAGGGAGGCCGTCAAGGCCTACATCGCCGAAGTGGCAGAAGGAACTTTCCCGGGGCCAGAGCACAGCTTCCCGATGTCGGCCGGTACCATTGCAGAGCTCAATACCGGCGGCACAGAAGAGACCGCAGAGACTTTCCCTATCTGGACCTCCTGACTCTTGGACATCCTCACGAGCCCGGTCCAGATGCGCGCATGGCGACGGGTTCACGGCAGCGCCACGGGCCTGGTGCCAACGATGGGGTACCTGCATGAAGGGCACCTCTCGCTCGTCAGAAGAGCAAGGTCCGAGAACCAACTCTTGATCACAAGCCTCTTTATCAATCCGACGCAATTCGGCCCCGGAGAGGACTTCGAGCGCTATCCGCGCGACGAAGAAAGAGACCTCAGCCTGCTCCGCGAGGCCTCTGTCGACGCGGTCTACATGCCCACCGGGGATTCCATGTACGGGCCCGGCTACCAGACGTACATCCAGATGGAGGAGATGACACGGCGACTCGAGGGAGACCGACGCCCAATCCACTTTCGCGGCGTTACAACCATCGTCCTCAAGCTATTCAACGCTACCACCCCCGACCGCGCGTACTTCGGTCGGAAAGACGCCCAGCAACTCCGCGTTATCCAGCGGCTCGTCACAGACCTCGACCTCGGCGTCACCGTGGTGCCATGCGATATCATCCGTGAGCCCGATGGCCTGGCCATGAGCAGCCGCAATGTCTACCTCTCCGAAGAGGAAAGGACTTCGGCACCGGCCATCAATCGCGCTCTCCGCGCGGCAAAAGCTGCATTCGGCGTCGGCGAGCAGGACGCAGCAGCGCTGCGCGACATGGTCCGGGATCAACTGTCGGTAATCCCGGGGAGCGAAGTGGACTATGTGAGTCTCGCAGACGACGTCAGTCTCGACGAGATCGACGGTCAGATCCGGTCCGCGGTTCTTCTTTCCGTGGCCGTGAAGTTCGGCCAGGTTCGGCTTCTCGACAACGTCGAGCTAGATCCCGGGACACGGGGCCGGACCTAGTATCCGCCTCTGACTAACAGACCTGGCTGGTAAGCTGGAACGATGCCTCTGCTCGTCGATGACGCGCCGTCTATCCCATTCCGACTAGTCTCTAATTTCGAACCGACCGGCGACCAGCCGAAAGCAATAGATGACCTAGTCGCCGGCCTGAATCGGGGCGACCGAAACCAGACGCTGCTGGG
Organism: Dehalococcoidia bacterium; assembly: GCA_036010925.1. Classification (GTDB taxonomy): domain Bacteria; phylum Chloroflexota; class Dehalococcoidia; order Tepidiformales; family Tepidiformaceae; genus DASCML01. The sequence continues at coordinate 3,346 of DASCML010000200.1, forward strand.
GGTCACCGGCTCCGGCAAGACCTTCACAATCGCTAACGTCGTGCACCAAACGGAGCGCCCAACGCTGGTGCTGGCCCACAACAAGACGCTGGCAGCCCAGCTCTGCTCGGAACTCAAGGAGTTCTTCCCGGATAACGCAGTCGAGTACTTCGTCTCCTACTACGACTACTACCAGCCCGAAGCCTACATCCCTCGAACCGACACATACATTGCGAAGGACGCCGACATCAACGACGAGATCGATAAGCTCCGCCATGCTGCGACGCGCTCTCTGTTCACGCGTCGAGACGTAATCATAGTGGCGAGCGTGAGCTGCATATACGGTCTCGGAGAGCCCCAGCAGTACCAGGAGTTTGTGCTCTCGTTCCGGGTGGGGGAGAAATTCAACCGGACTGACGCGGTCCGCCGAATGGTCGGCATGCAATACGAGCGCAACGACCAGAACGTCGTCCGAGGCCGCTTTCGACTCCGTGGCGACTCCCTCACGATTCTGCCCAGCTACGAAGAGCTTGCGACCAGGATCGACTTCTGGGGCGACGACGTCGAACGGATCGTCGAACTCGACCCGCTCACCGGAGAGGTGCTGGCGGAACGCGACCACGTTGAAATCTTCCCGGCGAAGCACTTTGTAACCACGCAGGACCGCCTCGAGGTAGCCATTCGTGGAATCGAAGCAGAACTCACTGACCAGCTCGAGTACTTCAATAGCCAAGGCAAGATCCTCGAGGCCGCCAGGCTCGAAGAGCGGACCCACTACGACATTGAAGCCCTCCGGGAGACTGGTTACTGCCATGGCGTGGAGAACTACTCGCGGCACCTGCAAGCGCGCGAGGCGGGCTCCACGCCATGGTGCCTGCTGGACTATTTCCCCGACGAGTGGCTCCTCGTCGTAGATGAATCTCACATCACACTCCCCCAAGTGCAGGGACAGTTCTTCGGAGACAGACGGCGAAAGGAAACACTGGTGGAATTTGGATTCCGGCTCCCCAGCGCTCTCGACAACCGGCCCCTGACTTTCGAGGAGTTCGACCAGCACATCAACCAGTGCGTGTTTATGAGCGCTACCCCTGGGCAGTACGAGGCCGAGCGGTCAACGCACGTGGTGGAACAGGTCATTCGCCCGACCGGGTTAGTCGATCCTGAAGTTGAGGTCCGTCCAACCAAGAAGCAGGTCGACGACTTGATGGAGGAAATTCATGCCACCGTCGAGAAAGGCCAACGGGTCCTGGTCACTACATTGACCAAGAAGATGGCGGAGGACCTGGCGGATTACCTGAAAGAGATGGGGGTCAAGGTCCACTACCTTCACAGCGAAGTGGAGACCCTCGACCGCGTGGAGATACTTCGCGATCTTCGCCTGGGCGTTTACGACGTCGTGGTGGGAATCAACCTGCTACGCGAAGGCCTCGATCTCCCAGAGGTTTCCCTCGTCTGCATTCTCGACGCCGACAAAGAGGGCTTTCTGCGCTCCAACCGCTCGCTCGTGCAGACGATTGGGCGGGCCGCCCGTCACATCGACGGCCGAGTCATCATGTACGCCGACGCGATCACGGAGTCGATGCATACCGCAATAGATGAGACTGACCGGCGGCGCAAGATCCAGCAGGAGTATAACGAGGAGCACGGGATCCAGGCCGCGGGAATCCAGAAAGCGATTCGCGACATCACCGATCACGTGAGGACGATGGCAGCAGAGGAGAAGGCAGACTACGCCGCTGGGCAGACGCCTGAGGACCTTCCTCCGGACATGGCGGTTCGAATGGTTGCAGAGCTGGAGGGCCAAATGAAGAGCGCAGCCAAGAACCTCGAGTTCGAAAAAGCGGCTGCGTTGCGAGACCAGATAGTAGAGCTTCGCCGCTCACTCGTCGGCACAGATGCCGAGGAACTCGCGAAGTTTGCGGCCGCCGCAGGACGGCCAGGGCCGCTCCGATACGGGCGGAGCCAAGCGGGAGGTCGCGACCGATCGAAGCGCTACCGACGCTGAGCCGATTAGCGCATGATGGCCATTGACCCGAGGGCTGCGGCACCGGCCAGCCCGATCATACCCACCACTCCAAGCCCCGTGAGGTGAGCTCGCCAATCGACACTGAACGAAGGCTCCTCGGGAGCAATCCCTTCGACCCGGAGGAGGGCTTTCGCTCCAGCGGCGTGGATAGCCTGCACAAGCACTCCCCAGGAGTTCAGGGTGAGGGAAATTGTTGGCGTTGCAGCAGGCGGTGGCCCGCCCACGACGCGAACTTCGAACCCGTCCGTTCGGAGCCGTCCGGCCACCAATTCGGCTTCGACTTCAGAATCCCCGTGCCACACGGTTTCCCACTCCATCGGTCAGCACTTGGCGGGTGTGGTCAGATGGAGTTTCCCGAGCCCCAGCACGCAGTTCACATCGATTCTTCGATCCCGCATCCTCGAATTGTAGATTGCGACGCGCTCAGACGAGGAAAGATCCCGGACCAGTATACTTTCCGGTGATGGGAGCCTCCCCAACACCGGAAGTAGAACCCCACCCGGGGACGGATGAACAGCTCGAGCCGCCCTACCACCTTGTGCTCCTCGATGACAACGAGCACACCTATAATTATGTAATTCACATGCTCGGGGCACTCTTTGGATACCCGCCAGAGAAGGCTTTCGCCATAGCCTGTATCGTCGACAGCGAGGGAAGGGCAGTGGTCATGACGGGTGCTAAGGCCGACGCAGAGCTGAAACAGGATGCCATCCACACGTTCGGTGCCGACCCGCTGATGCCTGAGTGCAAGGGCAGCATGACGGCCGTCGTAGAGCAGGCGGATTGACAGAACTTCCACCGCTCTTGAGTTCTGGCTGTTAGGAGGCTCGCTTCGTGGACTGGTGGAGAATCGCCCACATACTCTCTCTCGTCTGGCTGGGGGCGGGCCTCGGATCGACCTACCCGCACATCCTTCACGCGTGGGCTTCGAACGAGCTTCGTTACCAGGCGTTCAGCATCGTGGAGGCCGCTAACAACGAGAGTCGACACTTGCTCCCGGGGGCCATGGCAACCGGGAGCACCGGGTTCTTCTGGGCAGTGGCGGACGAGCGTAATTTCTTCACAGAGGCCTGGCTGGCCATTCTCTCCGCCCTCTTCGTCTTCTTCTATCTTGTCTGTCTACCTCTGCTGGCCGTCGGCCTACGTAGAGCGCGGGAGGCGGTGCTAGCGGCAGAGGAATCGGGCGAGCTGACGGACGAACTGAAGGAGGTCCTCGAGGATAAGGTCCCGATCGTGTTCGGTGCGCTGCTGATCCTGAGCGTGCCATTGATGGCCTGGGTCGCTATCTTCAAACCCTTCTGAGAACCTGGTCGGATGGTCCGGTAAGGCGCGCCAGTCCACGGGAGAGAACAAGCGATGCAGATTACCAGGGTCCACATGGGCAATGCCGGCGAATCGCACTTTGAGGACCTCGAGGTCCCGCTGCTGGAGGGAAGGTACGGCGCGATTTCAGAGTTCTGGCCACTGAGCGGTGTCGCCTTCCGGGTGACCCAGCCTAGGGCCGAACTTGACTTCCACAACGCTCCCCGGCGGCAGTTTGTGGTCACGCTTGAGGGCCTAGCCGAGATCGAATGCGCCAGAGGAGAGACGCGCCGGTTTGGACCGGGAGACATTCTTCTTGCCGACGACGTAGATAGCCACGGGCACATCACGCGCGAGATCGAAGGCCCTAGGAGGAGTCTCTTCCTCGCTCTGGACCCGAATTTCGGAAGCGGGCTGTGACGATGACCTCGCCTCCCCCCACACAGTCTGACGCCAGCCCCGGACGGGTATACTGCCGCGTGTGAGTCCGTTCGACGGCGTCCGCGTCCTCGATCTTACGGAAGGTGTCGCTGGCCCCATGGCGGCCATGCTGCTCGGGGACATGGGCGCCGATGTTGTCAAAGTTGAGAGTCCCCGAGGGGACCGCTCCGGGTCCGACCCAGGCTACCTGACCTGGAATCGGAACAAGCGACTCCTGAAACTGGATCTCGACACTTACGAGGGTCGAGGCGAGGCTCGTCGCCTTGTCGCTGCGACCGACATTGCCCTCTTTGATGCCCGCCCCGGTCAACTGGAGCGAGCTGGCTTCGACGGGCCGACTTTAACCGGGCAACACCCGCGACTGGTCCATGCCTGGCTGCCCCCGTACGGTCCGCGCGGCCGTTGGAGTCAGTTGCCACCCGACGAAACTCTTCTCTCGGCCGTCAGCGGGATCGCCTTCCAGCAGATGAGTTTCGAGGACGTTCCGGTCTACTTGGTGACGCCCCAAATAGGCTATGCGCACGCGGCCATGGCTGCGACGGCGATCGCTGCCGCCGTCTACGAGCGAGAGAAGAGCGGACGGGGACAGGCCGTGGAGATCAGCGGCCTGCATGCTGTCGCTTCGATTCAGAGCGGAGGACATCTCAAGGCCGACGGAATAACCCGAATCGGCGGGCGCTCAAGCAGAGGCGGTTCACCAAACTATCGGCTTTATCAGTGTGCTGACGGAGAGTGGTTCTTCCTCGGCTGCCTCACGCCGGCATTCTTCCTCCAAGCGCTCGAGGCCTCCGACCTACTCGACCTCCTGGCTAGCGAAGGAGTGAACGGAGAAATAGATCGTTTGATGGGCGCTGCAGCTGATGCCGAGGGCCAAGAAGCGATCGAAAACCGTTTCGGGGAGCGCCCTCGCGAGGAGTGGCTAAGCATCCTGAAGTCTAATGGTGTTCCCTGCGCACCAGTTGGGACCCGCGAGGAGTGGTTCAATGGACCGACAATTCGCGCCAACGGCATGCGACGCACCCTCCCTCATCCTGACCTCGGCGAAGTGACGATGCCGGGGATTCCTCTCCGGTTGTCGGACACCCCCGGACAGTTACGCGCTCATATCGAGAACACGACACCCGAAGCAGTGGGTTGGGATCTAGGCGGACGGGCGAGACCGTCAGAAGGGACTGCCCGCGACGTTGCCGGCCCGCTCGACGGCATCAGAATTCTGGACATGGGAGTCGTAATCGCAGGAACGTATGGCCCTTCGATCCTCGCGAACCTTGGCGCGGACGTGATCAAGGTGGAGCCGCTTGAAGGAGACTTCTTCCGGCCGCACGGTCTCGGCTTCATCGGCTTCAATCAGGGCAAGCGGGCCATTGCCATCGATTTGAAGAAACCGGACGGGCTGGAAGCTTTTCTCCAGCTGGTGCGCGCCTCCGACGCCGTCGTCGACAACTTCCGCAAAGGAGTGCGGGAGCGACTCGGAATTCATTACGAGGCTCTTCGAGAAGCGAACCCTCGGATAATCTCCTGTTCGGTCACCGGGTACGGTCTGGAGGGCCCGCTGGAAAGTGAGCCCGGCTTTGATCCGCTGGTTCAGGCGCAGGGTGGACTGATGGAGGCACAGGGCGGTGACGACGAGCCCGTGTTCTACCAGATCCCAGTGAACGACACGGCGACTGGTCTTATGACAGCCTTCGGAATCCTCAGCGCCATCGTCGCGCGGGAACAAACTGGACAGGGGCAAGACATCCAAACCTCGTTGGCCAGCCAGTCGGTGCTCTTCCAGTCTGGAGAGCTCACGAACTACGCGGGCCGGCCCCCGGCGCTCCGGGGCGGCAGAGACTACATAGGCCCTCGCGCCTTACGCCGGTTCTACGCCTGCAAGGATGGTTGGATCGCGATCGCGGCTAATCAGCCCCGCCACTTTCACGCGGTTGCCATGGCTCTCGATCATCCCGAATGGGCCGGCCGGTTCATCGCCGAGCGGGCCGTGGCAGAACAATCGCCTGGTGCCCTCGCGTCGCTGCTCGAAGACACTTTCGCCGAACTTCCTCGAGACGAAGCTGTAGAACGTCTCCTCGCCCGGTCGGTGCCCGTCGCACCGGCGCTGAGGGCCGTGGAGATGTTCGAGGAGCCCTGGAGCCAGGCAAACGACCATCTCTGGGAATTCGATCATCCCCAATTCGGCCGGATCTCTGCCGTTCGCGGCTTTGCCGGATTCTCCCGCACACCAGGGGGTTGGCCTCGCCGGGCACCGCTGCTTGGCGAGCACTCCCGCGAGGTACTGCTGGAAGCCGGCGTGCCGAACCATCGGGTCGGCGCCCTTATCGCAGCCGGGACGGTCCTCCAAGGCTAGGTTCAAGAACCCAACCGGGGAGCTCTACCAGCCTCTGCCCGCAAGCCGTTCGCCGTCTTCTAGGCTCCCCACGCTCACTCCACGCATCCCCGCGCCGAGCCCGGTGCTCACCCTGGCGATCACGTCGGCATCCTGGAAGTGAGTCGTTGCCTCAACGATCGCTTTTGCGGTCTTACCGGGCTCTTCCGACTTGAAAATACCGCTCCCTACGAACACGCCATCCGCGCCGAGTCTCATCATGAGGGCAGCATCGGCCGGTGTCGCCACACCGCCGGCCGCGAAGTTCACGACCGGCAGCCGACCTTCCTGCCTGACCTGGCGAATGACTTCGAGGGGAGCGCCCAACTCCTTGGCGAAGGTGAACAGTTCGTCATCTCGCATGCCCTGGACTCTTCTGATCTCGGCCTGGACATCACGCATATGGCGAACGGCTTCGACAATATCACCGGTTCCTGCCTCACCTTTAGTTCGAATCATCGCAGCCCCTTCGGAAATGCGGCGAAGCGCCTCTCCGAGATCCCGGCAGCCGCAAACGAAAGGAACCTTGAATTGGTGCTTGTCGACGTGGTGGGACTCGTCTGCGGGAGTGAGTACCTCTGACTCATCGATGTAGTCAATCTCCAGTGACTCAAGGATGTCCGCCTCGACGAAGTGACCGATCCGGCACTTCGCCATAACTGGAATCGTGACCGCCTCTTTTATCTCGATGATCTTTTCGGGTGCGCTCATTCGTGCGACGCCGCCATCTCGGCGGATGTCTGCAGGGACTCGCTCCAACGCCATCACGGCACAGGCCCCCGCCTCTTCGGCAACAGATGCCTGCTCCGCGTCGGTGACGTCCATGATGACGCCACCTTTAAGCATGTGGGCGAGTCCCACTTTCACTGCCCAGGTGCCAGTCTGAGACATTAGATGCCCCCGTTGCCTTTATTCAGTCGAATGGTAGGGCCTCGCCCCCGTGGAGGGTACCAAGGTCCCAAGCACCGCTTTACTCCCAGGGCTTGATGACCATGAAGAAAAGCACGACAAGGACGGACAGCCCCAGCAAACCTCCAACTATTTGAATCCGTTTGCCGACCGCCACGTAGCGCTCCGGAAGGGGCTCATCGTCTCTTACGCCCTCGAGAGCTTCGATCGCGGCTTTCACATTCATCCTCTGGACCGTGACGGCCACGATAACCGCCACTGTGTAAATGGTGATAGACGCCCAAAGCCACGACGGCATATCGTCGGTGTATCCCGTGCGATCGTCGAAAATCAGCCCAATGCCGAACAGGATGACCAGCACCGCGCCAGGGTTCACCACATACTTATACAGGTACTGGAAGAACTGCATTGCAAACCTTGTTGAGGCGACGCCACGCCTCTCCGCATACGCCTGCATGAACGGGTAACTGAACGTGACACTAATTGCCACGAGCGCTGCGACGATATGCAGGAATAACTGAATTTCGTAGCTATTCACGGAATTCCACCCCCTGCCGGCATCCCGGCGGGCCGAATTCTAATACGGAAAAAACTATGCGGCCCGTTGGGCTTTGGCTCGGGCCTCAGTCAGAGCTTCCGTCGTCGCCGGGGCCGGCCGACACCAGGCGCCCATTGTGCTGCTCCTCATGCAGCGAGTCCATGTGATCTTCAACGTGCTCCACCATTTCACAGAGCTCCTGCACGCGTTGATCGAGCTCGTTGATGCGCTCCCACTCAGGATCGGGAAGCCGCTGAAGCACTCCATTGGAATCGTCATGGAAGGACACAATGTGTCCCGGGATACCGACAACCGTCGCGTTCGGGGGCACGTTCGTGACCACCACCGAGCCTGCGCCTATCTGCGCCCCTTCACCGATGACAACAGCACCGATCACCTTGGCTCTCGCTCCGACAACCACGCCGTCCTCGAGGGTCGGGTGGCGCTTAACCCGGCGAGTGCTGGTTCCGCCGAGCGTCACTCCCTGGTAAAGCACGACGTTCTCACCGATCTCGGTTGTCTCCCCGATCACAACGCCCATCCCGTGGTCGATAAAGAAGCGAGGACCGATGCTCGCTCCCGGGTGGATTTCAATCCCTGTGAGGGAGCGCGCCACGTGCATGATCCCGCGCGGGATCAGTGGTACTCCCGCCCGGTCGAGAACGTGGGCGAACCGATGGAACAGGCGAGCGTGGAATCCCGGGTAGAAGAGCGCAACTTCCCAGGAGCTCTTCGCGGCCGGATCCCGCTCAAGCGCCGCATCTATGTCGCCACGAACACCGATCAGAAAGGACATGTACCTAAATTACTCGATCCATTGCCTCTATCGCGATAGAGGCGGTTCGGATGATTCTTCCAGGACCACGACAATCTTCCTCCCCGCGAACAAAGCTTCGAAGGCGTCATACACACTTTTTGTTTAGAACTGCTCTTGGGGCCCCATATGTCTTTGAAGAATCCTCAATACCTCATTCAGCCGAGTGCGCTCAAATTCGAGCTTGGTGCGGTGGACCTCCGTATCCTCGATTGCACCGTCTTCCTCCGGCGCCCCGGGGACGGGGCACGTTGACCATGGAAACGGGCCGTGACGCGTGGGAAGAGTCGCATATTCCAGGCTTCCAGTTCGCAGACTTACCGCATGAGCTCAGAGATCTGAAGTCCAAGCTTTGCTTCATGCTTCCGTCGGGTATGGACCAGGCACGAGCCAGCCAGGAAGCCCGGCGGATCAGGTCAAAGTGCGGGGCCGAGGCCATCGGGAGCCGAGATGGCTGTGGCCGGGAGCTCAAGTAGACTTCCCCGCGTGCCGGAACGAAAGCTCCTCTCAGCGCCCGAAGCGATAAACCGTTTTGTGAGCGACGGCGATACCGTTTACGCCGGGTACACGAGTGTATGTATGGGACTCACCTACGAAATCGTGAGACAGCGTAAGCGCCATCTCGAAATCGTAGGCGGTTCGGTTGGTATCCAGGCTACAGTGCTCGCACTCAGTGGTTGCATCGACCGGGTCAGGGCAGGCTACATCGCAGGGGCCCTGAGGCCTGGGATCATCAGTGAAATGATGGACTCAGGCGAATTGAAGTACGAAGACTACTCCAACCAGGCAATCGCTCTGATGCTGATGGCCGGCGCCCTGGGCATCCCCTTCATTCCCACCAGGTCGTTCCTGGGCTCCGACTACCTGGATCCGGCCAACGAAGGACATCCCGGGGGCTATCTCGGAAATAACAAGTGGGCACAGCTTGACTCCCCGTTCGACGGGCAGAAGACACTCCTGCTGCCCGCCCTGACCCCCGATGTGACGATTCTCCCTGCCCAGCGCGCCGATGAGTTCGGCAATGTCCAGCTCTGGGGGCACATGGGGGACGCAAAGTGGGCTTTCTGGGCTGGGAAGAAAGTTGTCGTTGCCGTGGAGGAGATCGTCCCCAACGAGGCGATACGCAACGACCCGGGGCGGACGGTGGTCCCCGGCTTCATGGTTTCGGCAGTCGTCCACATGCCGTACAGCGCCCATCCGAGCAGCATGGCCGGCTACTACGACACTGATTATGCGTTCCAGAGACAGGCCTTCGATGGAATTAGCCGTAGCAGCGAAGCGTTCGCAGCATTCGCCGACGAATGGATCTATGGATGTCCCGACCGCGAGACCTATGTACGCCACTATGTGGAAACGTTCGGACAGGACGCTCTCCAACAGATCAGGGCCGACACGGGCCCGGATGCTGGCCAGGGAATCCGCTACACCTACTCGAATGAGCTGAGGTTTCCATAGAAACGATGCCGACCTCCACCGATTACACCCTCGCAGAGCTCATGTGCATCGCCACAGCCCGGGAGATGCCACCGAAGGGTGTAGCAATGCTCGGAATGGGCCTACCGGTGATAGCAGGAGTGCTTGCCAAGCTCCTGCACACGCCCGAGATCACGCTCTGCACCGAGGTCGGAGTGTTCGACTGGAAGCCCGCGGACGACATCCCCCGGGCACCGGTTGGGATTCACGATCTGATTTTCAACTCGGGAAGCGCCATGGTGAGCGACATGGTGGATGCTCTCGGTGCGCTCCTCATGGGCGGAGGAACCGATGTTGGGCTGCTCGGCGCCGCGCAGGTCGATCGCTTCGGGAACTTGAACACGCTCGTCATAGGGGCTTACAAGAACGTGGAACGGCGGCTCGGCGGGACCGGCGGCAACACAGAGATAGCATGTCTCGCGCCGAGAGTCATCTCGCTAATACCCCAGGAGTTCCGAAGGTTTGTTGATCGGGTGGACTTCAACACCAGCCCCGGGTACATCGACGGCCCGGGGGCAAGAACGCAGGCCGGCCTGACCAGCCAGGGGCCCAACCTCGTTGTCTCCACCATGGGAGTGCTCGGTTTTGACACTCCAGACGGCGGCGAGACCGGGACCTGCGAGATGACTCTCGAGTCCACGTTCCCCGGACTCGAACCGGACACCGTCCAAGCGCAATGCGGGTGGCCCCTTCGGATCAGCAACGGAGTGAAGGAGATCGAGCCCCCGACCACCGATGAGGTGGCGCTGCTCAGGAGGCTCGACCCGTACCAGTTCTACCTCAGGCCCGACCGATACTAGGATCCGCGCCTGGGCAACAAGACCTTTGCGGACCCCGGCATCAGAACCTGGCCGCCGGGGTCCTCTTCCCAGAGTTCCAGCTCCGCGATGCAGCGGTCTCCTTCCTCAAAGACCTTGGTCACCCTGCCTCCGAATGAGAGATCCTGCT
>DASCML010000201.1:0-8497 GCA_036010925.1 Dehalococcoidia bacterium
AGAAATGAAACGCAGACTGAGTGCAATGGTCCTCGACGGAGATCTTGCGCCTGGCGATCGGGCCGCTGCCGAGCAGGTGGTTCGCGACCTAATCAGTCGGCGCTGATCGCGCTTGGAAACTCCTATTCGACTTGTTCTCTTGGCTCGAGTTGAGCGAAACCGGTCTCAGAATCCGGGAACCCCTTCTCCATCTCGGCGTCCAGCGTCTTGATCGCCCCGTTGAAGACGAGGATGACGATCGAAATCGTGCCGGTAATCGCCGCTGCCCCCGCAATCGCGATGGGAGCGCCCCAGACTTCTGCTACCGCGGCTACGGGGACTGTTCCCATTGGTGTCAGGCCAAACGTCATCATCATCACGCTCATGACACGACCCCGGATGGCATCGGGGATGAGCACTTGGATGGCAGTGGCGTTTGCTGTCTGGAACATCGCAACAAACACGTCGGCGATGAGAACCAGTGGGAGGGCGATAAGGAACCAGGGCGAGAGTGCGAAGAGAAACAGCGAGCCGGTGAACGCAAGGAGGGTGCTTGCCATCAGCCGCAAACGGCGTTTTGGCTCACCGACGAGGGCCATGATGAAGGACCCGATGAGCCCCCCCACGCCGGCGAAGGCCTGGAGGATGCCAAATCCGGTCGGACCCACCCCCCACTCCTCTTCTGTGAAGACGACCAGCAAGGACTGAAAAGGCATCGCCAGAAAGGCCGGCACGATTGCCATGATGAGAAGGACGCGGACCAACTTCCCATTCCAGACAAACGTGAACCCTTCGGCCATGTCTTTGGTCCACGACGCGCCAGCCGTCTGACCCTCGACCGGCGCCGGACCCACCCGGTAGACCGAGATGAGCGCGATGAAGTACAGCACGAGAGAAGCGGCGAAGGCGCCTTCAATGCTGACGAAGGCGACGAGGAATCCGCCCATCACCGGACCCACGATCCGTGCTGTATTCATGCCTCCCATCTGGAGGGCCATCGCGTTGGCAAGACCTTCCCGGCCGACGGTCGAGACGATGATCGCCTGGCGGGCCGGCATCATGACGGGAAAAACCGTCCCCATGACGGCGACGCCGGTGAGGAGCATCCAGTAACTGAGCTGGTCGGTTATCAGGAGGAGAAAGACCGCGATCTCGCTGGTGAGAAGGACTATCTGGCCGAAAACAATCAACCGGCGCCGGTCCATCCGGTCGGCAACAACTCCACCGAGTGGCGACACGACGAGCATTGGGATGGCGACCGCAAGACCAATTAGCCCCAGGGCGAAAGGACTCCCGGTCAACCGGAAAGCGAGTATCTGGCGGATTACGATCTGCGCCATCATCGCCAGGAAGAAGGCGAAGTTGGATAGGTAAATCCATCGGAATCGCGAGTAGCGAAACGAAGCGCCAATCTCGGCCCAGCGGCGATCCGCCATTCTTCCTCCTGGTCCGAAGCTCAGGATGCGCGCCGATGCAGGCATCGGCCGGAGTGGTCCGGGTGTAGCCAGCTCGAAATTGCGTCCGACCAGTAGTATATCGGCCGACCGCTCCCGGCCTCGAAGTCCGACCTAGGAGTCTTCGCCTAAGTTGCCGGGAATCCTGGGCCGGTGGCTTAATGCCAAGAACAGACCAGCAACCAACCCGATCAAGAGTGCCTCGCCGACGGAGAGCGCGGCAACAAGAAGTGTCGCGTCCTCCCAGAACGGCTCCGGGAACATCTGGATCAGGCGATCGGTGTCTGGATCCAGACTCCAGAAGTCGTTCGTGAATACCAACTCGTGGCCTTTTTCCCAGGTGGAGTCGAAGCCAGTCAGAGCAAATACGCCCACAGCGCCCACGACAGCGGCGGCCAGGCCGATCCCTGCCAGCGACTGCCGGGCGAGAGACCGCAGCCCGCGCTCCCGGGACCAGAGAAATACGCCGCCGATGTAGGCCAGCACGTAAACAAGCGCGGCCTCGTGGGCAAGGAACAACGCCCGGACCAAGTCCTTTACATCCTCCATGTGGGCGATTTCCCGGCTGTTGAAGAGCGCCTGCTCCTCCTTGTCGATGATCACCGTTATCGCCAGGGTGGACTCATCATTTTCGAAGTAGCGTTGAATTTCGAGCGCGGCAATGTCCAATTCGGCAAGGGGAATACCTGTTCGAGCCTCGGCATTGTGTTCCCTGAGCCCCCACTCGTAAAAACCGACGTCGCTTAACAGGACGCGAATGTTTGAGGTCACCATGAGGAGCGGTAATGCGACCACAAAGAGGACGACCGCCAGCCCTCGCAGGATGCCGAAGGCGTGACCGGTTTCTGTTTGGCCGATATCGGTTGCGCCTTCGGCTGCGTTTTCGACCCGCGCCGCTGCCATGTGCCTAAGTTACCGCGAGCGACGGTGTACGGCAGCGCCTAGGGGTAGGCGATGATACGCTCGGCGCGCTTCGTCCAAACCGGATTTTTCGCGAGGTCCTATGTCAGCCCTTTCGAGCCCAGCGCCAGAACTTGAATTCATTTTCCATCCCCGCTCGGTCGCTATTGTCGGCGTCTCGGCCAAAGAAAACGGTGGGTGGGGTGGTGGCGGGTTCGTGTCCGCGCTGCAGGATATCGGGTTCAGGGGCCCCATCTATCTGGTACATCCGACGGCCAATGCAATCCGTGGGATGAAGTGCTACTCGCACCTCGTCGACGTGCCGGACGATGTCGACTATGTCATCTCGTCTGTACCGAGCCGGGTCGCGATGCAACTCCTCAACGACTGCATCGACAAGGGTGTTCGAGTGCTTCACCTGTTTACTGCCGGCTTCACCGAGACCGGCGACGATGAACGTGCCCAACTGGAGCAGGACATCATTTCCCGAGCCAAGGAAGGAGGCGTTCGGCTAATTGGTCCGAACTGCATGGGCGTTTACGCGCCTGCCTCCCGACTGGCCATGATGGGAGGGCAGTCGCCGGAGGCAGGCCCTGTTGGAATGGTGTCCCAGTCCGGGATGAATGCCGGTGAATTCATTCGTAACGGTCTCCCGCGCGGGATCCGCTGCTCAAAGGTGATCAGCTTCGGAAACGGAGCCGACCTCAAGGCCGCAGACTTCCTTGATTACCTGGTCGACGATGTGGAAACCGAGATCGTGGCGGCATATCTCGAGGGCATCCAGGATCCACTCCGGTTGGCAAAGGCCATAAGACGCCTTGGCATGACGAAGCCGTTTGCCATTCTCAAGGCCGGGCGAACCGAGGCGGGGGCGCGCGCCGCGAACTCTCACACGGCATCCCTGGCAGGGTCTCTCGAAGTATTTGACGCTCTCTGCAGACAGGCGGGCGCATTGCGTGTGGAGAGCATGGAAGAGCTTGTAGACGCGGCCGTTACTTTCAGGTTTGTAAAGTCTCTGGCTGGCCCGAACGTGGCCGTTGTGGGCGGCGGCGGCGGCGCCAGCGTGCTCGCAGCTGATGACCTCGATGCGGCCGGCCTGAAGGTGCCGCCACTGCTGCCTGAGACCCAGGCGGCAGTGGCTAAGGTCACGCGCGAAGCTGGCACGAGCGTACGTAACCCGATAGATACGACGTCGCTCTGGGAGGGCGAAGGCTTCGAGGGCACGATCATGCCGTGCTCCACGGCTCCCAACATCGACGTCATCCTCTACCACACGCGCTTCGGTGGCGGAGGACCCTCATCTCGCTTCGTGGGTGTACGCGATCGCTTCCGGGCTCAGGCGGAGACCCTTGGAAAGATCCAGGTAGAGTCGGGCAAGCCCATTGTCATATCGATTGGTCCGCCTCTCGATACCGAGGGGTTTCGGCAGTCGGCTGAGTTCCAGGAGTTCTGCTGGCAGGCCGGAATGGCCACGTACCCGAGCATCCCACGCGCCGCGCAGGCGCTCTCGAACCTGCTTCGCTGGCAGGATATGCGAGTCGATTGAGCGAGGTCTCTCTACCGGCCCTGGAGGTTCTAGAGATGCAGATAACACCCCCCAACCAGGGCGTATTCGTTGACGAGGCGAAGCGGGCGGTTGTTACAATCTTTCTTTCGAACGGAGCGCCCAGCAATTCGGTGGTGTACTACGCTCGGAGCGCGCGTCCGGCGTGGTTGACTGCGCCTAGGTCAGCCGAGCGACCACTGTGCGGTGTTGAGCATCACGCCCATGACCATGATTGCGATCACCAGCACCAGGCCGGTGATGCTCAGACTCATCGACTGGAGCCTGAGCCGCCGCACTGATTTATCGCTGACGGAGCCGCCCTGGCCCTGCTTGTCGAGCGCGTTGACGAGTTTCGGTCCAACGAGGAATGTGTGGAGTCCGACTGCGACCAGCATTGCGCTAAACAGGATCATTTTCACGATGAAGACCACGCCGAAGCGAACAGACGTGAAGTCCACGCTGTCCGGCATCCCGTAGTAGTCGCGCCAGGTGGAGACCAGATAGGTACCTGCGAGCAGCGCGAGAATCAGCCCCGCTCCGCCGATGAACAGGAATCGGTCCGTAATGGTTCGCATTGCCTTCACCCGCGTGGGGAGGTCAGCAATTCCCCGTGAAGCCGGTACCCAGGCGAAAGCAAGAAAGAACTGGGGTCCAACGAAGAGCACCACTCCGAGGATGTGCAGAAAAACGAACAGCGTGTGAAGGAACTGGTCCAATATAGCCTCCTTGGGGGCTCGTCTATTTGTACGGGTCAGACTTTAGAGCGAGGTTCCCTTTCGTCTAGTAGCTGCGGAAGAGCTCTCCCCAGCCGGTGTCGAGCATCGTTGCGATTCGTCGCTTTCCCAAAAGCGGGTACCAGTACCAGTTGTGGTAGACGTTGCTCGCGAAGTAGCTCCAGGGGACGAGAGGTGTGCGAAGGAGAAACTTTTCGAACCGATGCAGCTTTCCCCAATAAATCTGCTTCTGGCCCCAGCTGACGAACGTGTCCTCGTCTTCACGGAAGCCAAAGTTGATACCGGAAATGTCGATTCCCTCGACGGTGATTTCAGTCGGGTTCCCGACCCCAAGCCCTTCTTCGTGAGCCATCCGGATAAAGGGGATGCGCATCGGATCGAAACCCATCATCTTCGCCGCAACCGCATCGATAGCGACCGAGTCGGAGCTGGCCAAGATGAGGTTCTTCACGTGAGGTCGCATCGCCCTTGGGCCCGGACCATCGCCGGCGATCGTTCCATCCATCACGGCGAATACGCCCGAGTGAATCTCCTGCTGGATGCGGAGAAGGTCGACGAGAGTTTCGTGAATCTTCGAGTGGGTCCAGTGGCGCCGGTTGTTTAGGAGTCCCCCGAAAGCGTTCTTCATCGCCCCGGTCATGGTGGTGAACACGTGTGTTTTCAGGGTCGGCAGATGGACCACGTTGGTGCCAAGGAACATCTCGGGTATTTCGATGCCGTCCGGAAAGATCTCGTCTAGGACGAGCATCTTGGCCTTTGGCGCGTACGGAACCCAGCGGGCATCTGAATCCTGAAGATGAACTGGGCGCAGGTTGTGTCGGCGGAAAACGCGGTCGTGTTTGTTCCTTTTTTCCCCCTGGTGTGAGTTGACCACGACGGTGCCGTTTTGAACTGGCGTTATCTGTTCGTGTCCTGTAGCACGAAGAGCCTTGCTGACGCCGTCCAGCTGCCATGGGCTTGTGCTGCACCCCGGGTAGTAGTGCTGCCAGGAAATGTTGACCTTGAGGAGCGTTTCCCGGTCCGAGGGAAGGTGGTTACCTGCGTTCGCGAGCTTCATCAGGCGACCGATGTCATCCACCACCGTGCCTGGCGATGTGTAAAGGACCGAAACGAGCGGTTCATGCGTTGGAGGGCTCATCTGCCCAGGTGAGGAGTCGGGCTCCGCGGTCATCCAACGAGTGTAGCGCAGGGCTTCTTACGGTTAGGCGGCGGTCAGTTGCACCGATCCGTGGCGGCTGAGCATGGCTCGCCGTGTTCAGCCGCCACGCCGCCATGATCCTGGCAAAGCCCCGAGGCAATGCACGCCTCATCGGATACGGTCGCGTACTGGGCCAGCATCGCTTCTCGCTGTTGAACCTGCTGTTTGTCGTATCCGTTGTTCTCGTCCGGGAGGTCCGCT
This sequence comes from Dehalococcoidia bacterium, assembly GCA_036010925.1. Classification (GTDB taxonomy): domain Bacteria; phylum Chloroflexota; class Dehalococcoidia; order Tepidiformales; family Tepidiformaceae; genus DASCML01. The sequence continues at coordinate 6,013 of DASCML010000201.1, forward strand.
AACCGCCTGGTAGATCGTCGGAGCACGGCCGGCAAGCGGTCCCTGCAGCCGTGATGACTTCCCTTCCGTCAGAGACCTCTTCGCCACAGAGAGCGCACTTTACTCTCTGCTTGGGAGGTCCCGGCATATCGAATTCACTCGGTTGGGGTTTAACACTCTTTACCGTGAAGAGTTCTTCGTCCGGAAGAGTCAGATATGCCTCCCGCTGGGCGTTGTGTCGTTCTTCACGGTTTGCTCCAACCGCGGTGACCCGCTCTCGAAGGTCCCCTCGTGCAGCGACGCGAACTGCAGTGTCCGTCTGCTGGTCATGAAACGTTGCAGCGAGTTTGCCGTAGTCGAGCAGTCTGAGTGTGCGTTTTCCAGGTCGACAGCCGGTGATCGCCTGGATTGCATCCACAGCGCACCGGTCGGTCTCCACGCTGACCAAAAGTCGTTTCTCGGTGTCCGGTAGGTCCACATCGATGAGCGACGCCCCGTAGAGAGCGAGGCGACTGCCGAGAACGAGTCCGGCGCAGGCATGCCCACCGTGGAGTTGCATGGCTGCCCGTAGGGCGCGGGCGAGTCGACGATCGCCGGGAAGAAGTTCCTCAACTTTGGGGACGATCGATGCAACGTCTGCATCGATCGTGTCGAGCGACCAGGTCCCGAGAACGAGTTCGCCCGGAACTTCCTCAGCCAGAACCGAGCGGATTGTTGGATAGTCCTCAGGACTGTGAGTCTCGAGAAACACGAGGTCGAGATCCCCGGGCAAGACTGAGAGCACCGATCGTGCGTCACTTGGACCGGGCGGAAGAGTCACTTGGAGCCGGTCGACGGCTGAGAGCGCCATTGCCGCAGGACGGCGATTCCAGACACGCCCGGAAGCCTTTTCAGGGAGGTCGAGCAAATGATGTGTGCGTTTCGCGTAACCGGCGCGGATGTCCCGCTCATCGCAGGCTGCCACGAGGCGCTCGACAACGGTGGTCTTTCCGGATCGGGATGGCCCTCGAACACAAAGCACTGAAGGCCCTTGGGTCATCAGGATGTGGACCAATTCAGCCATGCTGAAAGTGAAAATCGACCCTTCGAGCGCAAGACAATATGACTTTTGTTACAAAGTAAGGACGATTATGAGACTTTTCGCGATCCGGCAGTACTCGCACCAGTCGGGCCCTGAGGACCCGCAAAGAAGTCCGGATAGGTGCGAGACTGTCGTCGGGCGCTTGGTCCGGCACCGGCGTGGGCAGAGGACAAAGGGTACGCAGGACAACAAAGAAAAAAGGGAGACCAGCGTTAGGATTCGGTTATCAATACAAAGCCGAACGAGGCCTCCTGTGTCACAGTCTGCTCAAAGTCGGCGTTTCGACACTACGAAAACGTCTACAACCTCGTTCGCCCTCGTCAGGCGCTCGGCTACCCCCCCCCCTCCGCCAAGGTCTTCCACAATTGGCGGACGAAAAACAGCAGGAGGTGTATCTCACGGGCTGAACCAGTACAGGTCCGTGTCGGTCTCGGGATGGACAGTGCATACTGCGCAGATGGCCAACCGAGCGACCATTGATGATGTGAGGTTGATTCCCTACTTTGTGGGGCTCGATGACCGCGAGGCCGGTGAGATCGCCGACAGACTCTCCTTGCGTAACTACTCCGAACACGAGCATGTGCTCGAGGGTGGAGGTCCTGTCGCCGGGTTGTTCTTCGTGAAGAGTGGGAAGGCACGGGTGTACCGAGTTGCCCGCGACGGCCGGGAGCGGACGCTCCGACTGTTAACCGCGGGCGATATATTCGCGGAGGTCGCAGCATTTGATACCGGTCCATCCCCAGCGTGGGTGGAAGCGCTTGAGCCTCTGGAGGTGATCATCGTGCCTGGGGGTGCTCTGATGGGAGTGCTCGAGGATCGGCCGATGATCGCACTAAACATCCTCCGTCAATTCGCCCAACGGATTCGCGAACTCACTGCCCAGGTGGAGCAAATGAGCCTTCAGACGGTCCACAATCGCGTGGCCCGATACTTCCTCGAGCTTGCGAACGAGGAAGGCGAGCGTTGCGAGAGCGGAATCTCCGTCCCGCGCGCGCTTACCCAGCAGGACCTGGCTGCCGTGGTGGGTTCTGTCAGGGAGGTTGTGGCACGCAGCTTAAAGTTGATGGAGCAGGATGAGGTCATCCAAATGGAGCGAAAACGCGTGATCATCACGGACATCGAGGGCCTTCGGAAATTGGCCTGACGGTTGCCTTGCTCTCTTCAGCTAGGGGCCCATTTGAGCAGCAACTGACCGGCGGGCGTTTGGCGGCCCGCTGCGGTTGAGACAAGCATCTCGACGTCCTGGGGCGTATCCAGATCCAACGAGAGCAGCGGATCTTCGAGGGCGGCTACTTTCACGCCTGCCCTTGCCGCGGCGGATACGTGGCGCGAAAAACTTCTCTGCCCATAAGAGAGTCCGAACTTTCCCGGAGGTCGCAGGAGCATCGCGTTCGTTCCCCCGTCGCGGCTGCGGACGATCGCCAT